>NZ_JAVJUO010000027.1:0-124823 GCF_040220555.1 Coleofasciculus sp. C1-SOL-03 | reverse complement strand
ATTTAATAAATGGTTAACGGTTTCAACTGTTGCTTGATAGAATATATCGGACAATGAAGTTAAAAACATCTCCAAGTCGGTGAAACCGATGGGGTTAAGTTCATCGGCAGGAGTTGGCAAGCCTTTGCAATAAGTTATCGTTGTCATCGCTTTTTGGCTACCTCCCTCAGTTCGGTCACTATTTTTTTTGTGCTTATGACTTCGAGGACCATATTTACCAATTAAGTCAACAATATCATATCGACTCCGGACTACCAGCCGTCCGAGAAGCTCCGAAGCCAGCCGTTGAGTTCCCATCGGTGCAACCTGCAAGACCGTCACACAAAGTCGAGTAGCTGCTTGTTGGTGGGTAAACTAGACATTTCCTGATTATATCCGAGAAAATGTCTAGTTATGTCACTAATTGTCTAGATATTTACCGACTGTTAGTTAACCCCATCAACAATGACACCAGGGTTACGGATTTTCCCTTGTCAGTCTAGAAAGGTTTGATTGACATCAGCCATTGAGTTTACTCTCATGACGCTACAGCTCGACGCTGTATGCTAATTGTAATCATGCTCGCTCGGTGTAGGAGAACTATGGAATTGACGCAAAACACAGAACTGAGAACGATTGAGGATGAAGATGAAATTTCCTTGCTCGATATTATTCAGTTTTTCCGCCGCAACTGGCGGTTTATGGCATGGGGAACGCTGGGACTCTCAGCCGTCGCGATCGCGCTTTCCCTACTAATGCCCAAACAATACCAGAAACAGCTTACCCTGTCGGTCACCCCGGTTCCTATCTCTGTGTCTGGTATCCCTGGCGTTGATATCCAGCAAGCCAGTCACAAAACCGTGAAACTGTTGGAGAATCACTACGACAAAATTGATGAAACTGAGGTTAAGCCTACCTATAACACGGAAACCCAGCAGATCGACATCACCGTGCGATCGCCCGATACGGGTTTCTTGGCTGAAGCGGGTTCTCAAGTCTCTACCCTCCTCCAGCAGGAGTTTCAGGATACATTGGGTAAAGCGATCGCCAATAGTCTATTCAGCACTGACATGGAAATCCAGAAACAGCAACAGGTTCTGGAACAGCTCGAACAACAAATTGCTCAAGTTCGTGACTCCAATGGTATCGATCCCGAACGGATTAGAACGACTCTCAGGCTGGAGGCGCTAGAGACACAACGGGCAACCGTTCTAGCTCGCATTGCCAGCCTAGAATTTGACAAACAGTATCTCGAACCCGCTCAGGAAAATCTAGCGGAGTTTACCTCTCAAATCATCTCTATTCAACTCTTAAGCGAATCCAAAGTTGAAGCAACGCGCTCCCTCGTACAAATCGCCGTACTGGCTGCGATCGCCAGTTTTATGGTTGCTATCCTTGCTGCCATTATCCGCGATCAAGCCAGACGCCTCAAGGATGAGTTATCTCAGAAAAAGTAGCTACGCTTAGGGAACTAAAGTTCCCACTACTAACCTTTTGTGCCACTGATATGCTTATCTGTGGGGAACAAAAGTGATCCTAGCCAGGACGTTAAAGCCAATGTATCATACCTTGTTGCAGCCAGTATCGCCTTAGAGGTGCCGTTCATGCCCCAAAAAAGGCTCTTTCCTTCCGCATATCGATTGGGACAACTCGGACTCGATGGATTTGTAGCTTGGTCAGCTTGTAGCCTTGCTTTTTGGTTCCGCTTTGATGGTCATATTCCCGCTTCTCACCAAGCTCTGGCTTGGATGCTTCCCCTCTTGGCGATTCCAGGGCGTTTGCTGTTTCACGCCAGTTTTGGTCTGTATCGGCAAGTCTGGCGTCTGTTTGGACTTAAAGATGCCACCACCCTTTGTCAGTCGATCACCCTCTATTCCTTATTCCTTCTAGTCATCACTCGCTTACTGATTCCCCGTTTTACCTCCTTTTCGGGAGTTCCGTTGGGTGTGGCGGTGATTGACTGGAGTTTTTGTGTGATGGGGATGATCGCCCTGCGCTACGCCCGTCGTCGGTTTGTCCGTTACCATCCACGCGATCGCACGGCTTCACCCAGAGATTCCCAGCGGGTACTATTAGTCGGTGCGGGGCGGGCTGGATCACAAATTGTCCAGGAAGTCAACCAAAATCGCCAGCTTAATCTGGAAATTCTCGGCTTTCTGGATGATGATCCGACGAAGATGGGACGTAAAGTGGAAGGTATACCGGTTCTCGGTGCGACATCGCAGCTTGTACCCATCGCCAAACGCCTCAACGCCGATGAAGTGCTAATTTCTATGCCCTCGGCTAAGGCATCCCAAATCCGCAAATTGGTGGATCTCGCCCAGGGTAGCGCCTTAAAGCTGAAAGTATTACCGGGACAGGCAGAACTGTTGTGCGATCGCTCCCTGACGCCCCAAGCTAGACCCATCCAAATTCAGGATATCTTGGGACGCCCAGAGATTAAACTGGACTTTGCCGATGAATTTAATCAGCAATTTCCCTCCGCGCGATCGCAAATCTATAAGCGCACGGTTCTAGTTACGGGTGCAGGCGGTACGATTGGTTCAGAAATCTGTCGCCAGCTTGCCCGTCTTGACCCCCAACACCTCCTATTACTGGGACGAGGGGAAAATAGTATTTTCAACATTGAGCAAGAACTACGCCGCGATTTCCCCAACCTGAAGGCGACACCCATTATTGCCGATATCCGCCATCAACGTCGTATCCAGACCATCTTCCAAACCTGGCAACCTCAAATTGTCTTCCATGCGGCAGCCCACAAACATGTCCCCTTAATGCAGCATAACCCCACTGAAGCCCTAGAAAACAATGCTTTGGCGTCGGCTCATCTGGCACAACTAGCGGAACAACAGGGTGTAGATACCTTTGTCCTCATTTCTACCGACAAAGCCGTTGATCCCTGTAACTTTATGGGCTTAAGCAAGCGCTTAGCTGAACTCCTAGTTAAAGCGTGCGCCGCCAAAAGTCAAACCCGCTTTCTTGTGGTGCGCTTTGGTAATGTTTTGGGGAGTCGCGGTAGTGTGATCCCGATTTTCCAGGCACAAATTGCCAGAGGTGGTCCTGTCACCGTGACTGATGCCAATATGACCCGTTATTTCATGACCACTCCTGAAGCCTCTCAGCTTGTGATTCAGAGCCTTGCTGTTGGACAATCCGGTCAAACTTTAATCCTGGATATGGGTCAACCTGTAAAAATCTTAGACTTGGCACAACAAATGATTCAGTTGGCGGGTTTCATGCCAGAACTGGATATCCCAATTAAGATTACCGGATTGCGTCCTGGTGAGAAACTGCATGAATCGTTAGTCGGCTCGACTGAAAAGGTTTCTGCGACAGAACATCCGAAAATTATGGCGGTTTCTAGCCAACTCCCATCCAGGGAAGCGCTGATGCAGGCGATCGCGAATCTTTCAGAAGCGACAGTGGCTAGCTTCCCTCACAACCTGCTGTGGACAACAGCTCAATGCTGTCTAAGCATCCTCGAATCTCAACCTTGCCAGAACTTAAACAAACAGTCCCCTCATAATAAGCGTAGCTCGGATCAACCTGTCGAGACGGAAATCCCGGAAGTTTCATAATCAGGGCATGATAGTATGTCCGGTTGAATACTTACACTTTGCTGGAGACAAGGCTCAAAGGCTCTCAAGGAAGGAGGAAGGTTGCCAGGTAAAAGGAAATGATGGCTGTTTAGCCAGACAGGATATGATTTATGGCTTTAAATATTTCTAATAAAATTGTTTAATCAACAGAGCAAAATCAACTCATTCTTCATGAAAACCTATCTTAATTATATCCGTAAAGGCTTAGATAATATCAGTATAATTTCGTTTGCGGATGGTTGGTTATTTTTCCTGCCATACCTGCTTTTTTATTTATACTTTAAATATTTTAATCTAGAAATATCTGGTTTAAAAACTATATTTATTATCCTTCATTGCGGTAATTTTTTATTATTTTTGCATTATTTAAATTTGGCGGCGAGAAAAATTAAGGCATCAGAGTTATTCTTCTGGGTGGCTCTGTTGCTTCTTTTCCTAATACCAGGAGCTTATCTCGAATTTCCTTCTGATCCGTGGGAGCATTTCCGGAGAATTTTCTCGTGGCAAGCCAGTGATTTTATTCAAGACAATCGAGTCAACCACAAATTTACTTATTTTTGGGGCTGGACTCTGATGTTTGATGTGCCGCTACTCTATCGACGAGTAGCACTGGATATTTACAGCGCGTTCTGGCAATTACTCCTAGCCTACCAATTTTATTTATTGGCACTTCGCTTAGGGTTTTCCCAGTATTGGGCAAAGGTTCAAGTCGTTGCCACTATATTTTTATTTGGCACAAATCTGTTTGGCTTTTATAGATACTATGCGCTTTCGTCAACCCCTTTAGCTTATATCGCCTATCTTAGAGCGCTCATTGTTTTAATTAATGCCAGAAATGGTCAAATTAAACAACTAGGTTTACTGATCCCGCTTGGCTTGATCATGTATTATAACCACTGGCAGGAGTTGATGTTGTTGTGTATTTCTGGGGTGGCTTTATTTCTCGACTATATCACTAGCCAAAAGAAACATCTGAAAAAAATCATTTATGTTTCAGCCATCATTATCCCTGTCAGTTTCGCTCTCGGAGCCTATCTGGTCAAAAATCCTCAAATCATACCGACTGAATCCTGGAGTCTACCCTACGTGTCTCAGTGGGGAACGTTTCGGATATGGGATGTAAAACTTGCTTATTTTGAAACCTTTGGCATTCATGGTTTAATCAGTTTGATTCTAGCCATTGTTTTTTTAGGAAAGTATAAAACTATATCAATTTTGGCGCTGACTCCCTACCTGTTAATGCTTTTTCCGCCTTTTGTCCTATTTTTTGCCGTAGTGCATGGAAACCAAAGCAACTATGTTACCTACCGAGCCTTATATGCATTTCCCACGAGCTTTATGTTCGTCTTGGGCGGGCGAGAAATTCTGATGCTATTGAGGAGAAAACTGAAATTATATTTACCTCGATTGCAGGTTATCGTAGCAATTTTAATTTTAGGTGTAATAATGGTTTTGCCACCAATGTATCCTTATCGGGGTCGGTTTTGGTTCCAAGTTTATCAACCTCCAGCCGAATTATCCTTAAAATCAATAGATGTCACGGCAAAATGGTTAGTAGACAATCGTCAGCTTAATTCAGACTGTGCCTTAGTGAGTGATAGTGCCACGGGTTTTCTACTAGGAACTCATTTCAATTTGCCGATTCGATTTTTCAATCGACCCCTTGTCTATAATCCCAGCACTACTCTAGCCAGCATAACCAGCAGCGATGCATTAAAAAATTATGTAGACGCTAATCAAATCTGTAAATTGTTGATTGCTATACCCGACAAAATGAATCCACCTCCTGTTTCAGTTGTCGGGCAGGGTTCTGGACATTGGGAGGCGAGTTTAGTGCAAAAAAATTTCACCACTAATAAAAATTTTGAAGAGATTGCCGACGCTGTACTAACTACAGGTTGGACGAAAACCTTTGTTCCTCCTTTTTACTGGCTCTATGAAAATTCCAAGTAAGTACCAGAAACTAGCGGCTACTGCTATTACTCTATGCCTTGCCGCGATGATCACCATAGTCCTCGGTCAAGGTTTTCAGGACTCCATTCCTGAGGTAGTGTGGACAATGGTTAACGTTAATCATGCCGAACAGCAAGGAGATGCCCACCTAATTCAGGTTAAGCAGGGAAAGACAGTGTTAATAGACGCGGGTTACTTACAACCAGCCGAACAACAACTGGTTCCGTTTCTGCAAAACCATAACATCAATCATCTTGATTTAGTCTTCGTCAGCCATGCTCACCGAGACCATTATCAGGGTATAACTGCTATTATCAACGCTGGGATTACCATTAAAGAGGTTTACTTTAACATACCCGATAAGACCATTTGTGACCGGGAAATTCCTTGGGGCTGCAATTATCAGGAGGTGCTGACTTATCGAAAAATGCTAAAAGAACGCCAAGTTGAGGTAAAATCTGCCCAAGCAGGTCAAGCCTTCGACTTAGGTCACGATACTGTCCTCAAGATCCTTTACGCCTTTAATGGCATCCAGACGCCAGTGGGAACAACTGATATCAACGATATGTCCCTGATCATGAGGCTAGAACATGGTCAGCACAAGCATTTATTCACGGGTGACTTGAACCGGGCGATCGGGGGTTACTTAGCCGATCATCCCCAAGAAATTGCGGCTGATGTCCTGAAAATGCCTCACCATGGTACGGAGGGGGTAGCCCCGAATCAATTTTTTGAACAGGTGGGAGCGAAGTATGCTTTAGTCCCGTCGCCCTCAGGCTTATGGTGTAGCGATCGCAGTTCCCGAATTCGGACTTAGTTTAGAGAACACAAGACACCCGTTTTTGTCAATGGCTTATCGGGTCATGTTCGAGTTGAAGACTACGGGGATCAGATTAAAATTCTAGCAGAGAAGGGATATAATCCTGATGGGTGTACCTAGTTGGGTACATAAAAGTGTGTGAGTGTGAGTGTGTGAGTGAAAAACTCAATGAGTGAAATTGCGATTTCTCTAAAGAACATTTCTAAGTGCTTTAAGCGCTATCATCATCCTATTGATCGACTTAAGGAGATTTTACTTCCCGGAAAAAGTAGAGCGGATCAGTTTTGGGCATTACGAGATATTAACTTAGAAATTCCCAAGGGGCAAACCTTTGGGATTGTCGGACCTAATGGCTCCGGAAAAAGTACCCTCCTACAAATTATTGCGGGAACTCTGACGCCAACCAGTGGCGAAGTTGTTGTCAATGGTAGGATTTCCGCTTTATTAGAGTTGGGAAGTGGATTTAATCCAGAGTTTACCGGACGGCAAAATGTATTTTTTAATGGACGACTTTTAGGGTTAAGTAAGCAAGAGATTGAAGATAAATTTGAACACATTACTGATTTTGCCGATATTGGTGACTTTATCGACCAACCTGTAAAGACTTACTCCAGCGGCATGTATGTTAGGCTGGCATTTGCGGTGGCAATTAATGTCGATCCTGACATCCTTATTGTTGATGAAGCGCTCTCTGTGGGTGATGCTAAGTTTCAATTAAAATGCTTTCTTAAGCTCAAAGAATTGCAAGAAAAGGGAGTCACTGTTCTGTTTGTTTCTCATGACAGTAATTCCATTAAGCGATACTGTCAAAAAGCTATGCTATTAAGTCAAGGTCAAAAAATCATAGAAGCCTTTCCCAATATTGTAATAAATCACTACACAAGGCTTTTATTCCCCGAAGATGAAAGAACAACTGTTTTGACCTATCAACAGGAGCTAGCATCCAGTTTAAGCACCTTATCGGAACAGCGGAGACCATTAGAATATCGATATGGTAGTCATCAAGGCGAAATTCAGGACATACACATCGAAAATAGTGAAGGGAAAGAAACATTGACCTTTACGTCTTGTGAAAGGATGATTGCCAGAGTAACTATTCTAGTTAAAGATTTAGTGGTAAATTCCTTATTTGCTATGACGCTGAAAGATGCTAAAGGTGAAGATATATACGTTACCAATACCTATCTTAAGAATATAAAAATACCAAAAATCAATTCTGGCAGCTTAGTTAATATCACCTTTGATCAGTACCTGATGGTCGGTACAGGAGACTATTTCCTTTCATTTGGTTTTGTGTCTTTGCAAGAGGGTAAAATTATTCCAATTGATAGAAGATATGATGTAATTCATTTGAAAATCATGCCATTATCTAATGATATGAGTCAGGGTGTCGTCAATCTTAATAGTAAAATTTATGTAGAAATTGAACAATCGGATTGTATTATTGCCAAATAACAACGCGACTAGAATGCTAATGCAATACCCAAAAGATTTTTCTAAAAAGCATGATTCAAAGATATGGCTATCCAATCAAGAAGGATTTGAACTCACATATTCTGATGGACTAGAGGAAGAAATCTACATAGAAAACTGCTTACAGCAAGCTTCAGATTTGAGTTCATCTTCTACAGAACTAGCAAGCTGCATAAGCAATTGGTCATCTGAGTATCATTTAAGTCCTAAACGCAGTACTTTGCTGCGCCCATTAAAGTTAGAACCCAGTCAGTCTGTATTAGAATTGGGAGCGGGTTGTGGTGCGATTACTCGATACTTGGGTGAAACTGTTTCTCAGGTTATTGCTGTAGAAGGTAGCAGAAAACGAGCAGAAATTGCTGCTTTGCGATGCCGAGATTTGGATAATGTTCAGGTTGTTGTGGCTAACTTTCAGAATCTGGAATTTGCCGAGAAATTTGATATCGTTACTTTAATTGGAGTCGTTGAATATAGTGGGTTATACCTTCAGTCACACAATCCTTATCAGCAGACTCTGGAGATAGCCAAGCGTTATTTAAAAGATGACGGTATTTTGCTTTTAGCCATAGAAAATAAACTAGGACTTAAATATTTTGCTGGATGCTCAGAAGATCACACAGGTGTGCCGTTTGATGGTATAGAAGGATATGTCAGACAGCAAAACGTGAAAACGTTTGGCAAAAAAGAGTTAGAGAATCTACTTAAGTCAGCAGGCTTTGAAAGTTTTCAGTTTTTGTATCCATTTCCTGATTATAAACTGCCTAATGTGGTGCTTCGTCTCGATGAACAGGATGAGTATCAGCAGCACTATAATCCTTTTCTCTATCAATGGTTGGGGTACAAAAACTCAAGAGACTATTATCGCCAAAAACTAGAAAGTTTTAATGAGTTTTTGGTGGCTAAACAAATAGAGACAAATGGTTTATTACCTCAAATGAGTAACTCATTTTTAGTTTTGGCAGGTACATCCTCAGAAACTATTGATAAGTATCTATACTCAGATGTAATTGCCTACAAGTGTAGTGTGACGCGACAAAAACCCTATATGACTCAGGTGAGTTTGCGGGAAGGAAGTGGGGATTCACTATGGGTAAAGCGTGAACCACTTCATCCAGCACTAGTGGCTGTACCCCAAGAAATAAATAATGATTTGAAGCACTACCCTAGTGAAACAACTGAGTTTGTTCAGGGGGTAACGCTAATGGAGTTGTTGATTCAATCTGTAATGTCTAATCAGCTACAAGTTGAGCAATCTTTGAAGTGTATTCTAAAAAGATGGCACGAGTTTTTGCTTCAAGAAGCTCAACGGCTAACTCAGAGTGAAACAGATTTACCGGGCTTATATATAGATAGCACACCTTGGAACTTGATAGTGGATCAAAATGACACAGTTATTTATGTAGATAGGGAGTGGGATTACGGTAAAACTATACCGATTAATTTTATTATTTTTAGAGGTTTGATTTATGTTTTTCAGGAAATATATCCCTGGATAGATAATGCTTTAGATAGTTTTATTGAAGATAATAATTTTGCCGAATTCTTGGAATTTTGTCTAAATTTACTAGGTTTAAGAATAGAGCCAAAAGAGCAAGCCTGTTTTTTAGAAATAGAATTTTATTTACAAAAACAAACAACTTATATAGCTTCAATGGACTTTGATAGTTATTTAAAAATTATCAACACGCCTCCGACAGCCTATTTGATTTCCAAAAAGCTAGACCGATTAGAAGCCAAACTCCAAACCACTCAGATTCAACTTCAAACCACTCAGGAAGAAGTGCAACATATCTCTATTAGATGGCAACACAGCCAAGCTAGAATTGAAGCCATGGAAAGCAGTAAATTTTGGAAATTGCGGCAACTGTGGTTTCGATTTAAACCCAAAATTGGCTTATCAGTAGATGAGTGAGACAGAAGTGTTGCAATTTGAACGCCAACAGACTAAAACTGAACTAAAACTCCTGCGAATTTACCCCTAACGAATTAAAGTGAATCTAGACGTTATGCCAACCCAACAAACGCCGACTGACTTGAATCGCCTCCAAGTTCAACTGCAACAAACTCAAGCTGAGCTGGAACTCACCAAAAGCCAACTGCAACAAACTCAAGCTGATTTAATACAAGCTAAGGCTACTATCATAGCCATGGAAAGTAGCAAGTTTTGGAAATTGCGGAAAGTATGGTTTAGTCTGAAACAAACGTTAGGGTTAACCAATCCAGCTACGGCTACAGCCCTAGAAAGGCTTAAGTTTTGGCAGCAGACGGCGTGGCGATCGCCACAGGGAGGGCAATTAGCAGGAGAACCCCCCATTCCTCCTCCCCACTTGATCCATTTCGTTACAGGTTCCTATGACGCCTCCTGGTTTCTTAAGTCAGGAGCCTTAGCTGCCCAAAGCATACGGGATACCTTAGAGAAAAACGGACTCCAGATTGAGAACTTTAGCTCAATTCTGGATTTTGGTTGCGGCGTGGGAAGAGCGATCCGCTACTGGAACAGGTTAGAAAAAACCGCTGTATACGGTACGGACTATAATCCCGATTTAATTGAGTGGTGCAAGAAAAATTTAACCTTTGCCCACTTTCAAACGAATAATCTTGTTGGCAAGCTTGAATACGAAAATGAGCAGTTTGATTTCATCTATGCTTTGTCAGTGTTTACTCATCTAACTGAAGCTAATCAGTTTTTTTGGATAGAGGAACTGACCCGAATCTTACAACCAGGGGGCTACCTTCTGATCACCACCCATGGAGAGCAGTGTACTTCCCATCTATTTCCAGAGGGGCGGGAACTGTTTAATCAGGGGCAATTAGTAGTCTATGGAGGAGAACAAGAAGGTACAAATGTATGTGCGGCGTTTCATCCACAGAGGTATGTACGGGAAAAGCTAGCTAAAAATCTAATCGTAGTGGATTTTATTCCAGCAGGCGCTTTAGGCAATCCGCCGCAAGATGTTTACTTGTTGAAAAAACCTTTAGCTGATTAGAAAGGCAAGTATCTGGTTAGTAATTATTCAGCTAAGGAAAGCAGTCAGTGTTGAAAACGTGATCAAGTACCAGCACCCCTCGGAAACCACTATCTATTCTGATGATCGCCCTCTTCTTGCCACACCTGAGGGGGGCAAAATCGCACTGGATGCTGTTTTATTTTCTCTATGGCAGCAAGCGAAGGATCGCGAGTTAGACGAGATTGTCGCTAATTTTCAAGCTCAAGGAGCCACATCCAACGCTATTAGTGCGGCACTAGCCTGCTTAGCGGAAGCGGGACTGCTGATCAGACCAGCCCCACCGGAACCTCAGCCACTAAAATCCTTTTCAGGGGCTTTAGTTTCTGCCATAATCGTGAGCTACAATAGCCGGGATTGGTTGGACGATTGCCTTCAGTCTCTTTTTTCTCAGACCTATTCGCCCCTAGAAATTATTGTGGTAGATAATGGCTCGGCTGATGACTCAGTAGAGTGGTTAAAAGCCAATTATCCCGATGTCAAACGTTTAGGTATAGAAAAAGCTCGCTCACTAGCCTATGCGCTTAATCAAGGAGTGGCTGTAGCAGAGGGAGCCTACTTTCTGGTTTTAAACCCAGACATCAAGCTAGAATCTGATGCTGTGGCGCAGATGGTTGCTGTGGCAGAAAGTGACCCCTGCTGTGCGGCTGTCGCTGCCAAACTTAAGTTTTGGTGGGCGCCTGCTTTTCTCAATGGCTTGGGGAACCGAGTGGAAGCGTTTTCCTGGGGAACAGATAATGCCATAGGACATCTAGATTTGGGTCAATTTGACGATTGGCATGAAGTTCCCTCCGCCTGTTTCGCGGCTACCCTGATTCCCTGTTCCGCCTGGGATGCTGTCGGTTCGGTGGATGAAGCGTTTCCGCTTTACTACGAAGACAGTGAATGGTCCTATCGGGCAAGATTGTTAGGCTACACGGTGCGTGCTGCTCCCCAAGCGGTCGTTTATCATGCTTTTGGCAGTAAAGTTCCTTCCGGTGAAGACAATGGGTTAACAGCTCGTAAACTGCGTCGGGTCGTACATGGTCGCTTGCGCTTTGCGGGAAAGATTTTAGAGGTTCCTTACCTGAGAAAATTTTTCCGCAACTATATAGTAGAAGATTGGGTCAACTTTTCGCGATCGCTATACCAGCGTCAGTGGTCTACGGCTTTGGCGTATCTCGCTGGCTGGTGGGATTTTTGCCAGAACCTGCCCATGCTGTTCCCTGAACGGCGAAGGTTGCAGGCGCGTCGTTCTCGTGGCGATGACGAATTATTCGCTTTACAAGACGGTATGCCCTCTGGACTCGTCTGGCAAGGGTTGCCAGAACTCACCTGGGATTCGATACTGTATCATTACTTACCCCTGTTGCGATCGCACCAGACACGACCCATGCCAGAATTTGAAGCTTGCCAACGCCGCCCTCATTTACTGATTGTCAGTAATGATGTGGTCAATACCAAAATGGCGGGTCCGGGAATGCGTTATTTAGAGATGGCGCGTGCCTTAAGCAGCGATATGGACGTAACCCTCGCTGTCCCCTCTGACACTGACTTGGACGTTCCGGAGCTGCGTTTAGTCCGTTACTGGTTGGAGCGTCCAGGAAGTTTACACCTGCTGGTAGAAAACAGCGATGTGGCATTAGTTTCTGGCTACATGATCGAACAATTCCCGTTTCTCCAACTCACTCAGACTCGCATCGTTGTGGATCTTTATGATCCGTTTATCCTAGAAAACTTCCACTACCATCTCAACGAACCGATTGCCGTCCAGGAAAGCTTCAATCAAAAAGCCGTAGATATTACCAATAGTTTAGCCCGCTTAGGCGATTTTTTTATTTGTGGCAGCGATCGCCAACGGGATTTCTGGATGGGTACATTAGCATCGAATGGACGTATTAATCCCCATACGTTTGCCCAAGATCCGACGCTGCGCTCCTTGATTGATGTTGTCGGCATCGGCTTTCCCCACCAAGAACCGCGATCAACTCCCA
The DNA here is from genome assembly GCF_040220555.1 of Coleofasciculus sp. C1-SOL-03. Classification (NCBI taxonomy): domain Bacteria; kingdom Bacillati; phylum Cyanobacteriota; class Cyanophyceae; order Coleofasciculales; family Coleofasciculaceae; genus Coleofasciculus; species Coleofasciculus sp. C1-SOL-03. The sequence continues at coordinate 112,021 of NZ_JAVJUO010000027.1, read as the reverse complement.
TGCTACGTGGCATACACCCCGCATTCCCAGAGGATGCCCAAATTGTATTGTGGTGGGGCGGAATTTGGGATTGGCTAGACCCCCTAACTTTAGTCAAGGCTTGGACTCAAGTGGTGGCAAAGCATCCCAAAGCCAGGTTGGTTTTTGTCGGCACACGCCATCCCAATCCTCTAGTACCACGCCATAAAATGGTCGATCAGACACTTGCTTTGGCGACTGAAATTGGTGAAAAAGAGCGTACAATTTTCTTCTATGAGTGGTTAGCTTATGATCAGCGAGAAGCGTTATTGTGTGAGGCAGATATTGGTGTGACACTTCATCCCCCCTACGTGGAAACCCGCTATTCAATTCGGACTCGGATCTTGGATTATCTCTGGGCACGTTTACCTGTCCTGGTCAGTGAGGGTGACGTAACCAGTGAATGGATCAGCCAATACGGTGTGGGGCAAGTCGTGCCTCCTTTGGATGTGGAAGCACTAGCACAGGCATTAACAGAAATGTTAGACAAACCCAAATCAAGCTGGGCTTCAGCCTATGAACCTTTCCGAGACTCGTTTTGTTGGTCACAAGTCGTCGAACCCCTTCGTCGCTATTGCTGGCAAGGAGAACAAGCTCCTGATCGCCATTTGCGTAACCTATCCGTAACCCTGCCAACAGCGGCACTTAGACGGGGAAGGGTGGCGCGTGCGATCGAAATTTGGCGCACGGATGGTCTTCAAGTTCTCCTATTTCGACTCCGGCAAAAACTTCAGCAGAAGCTGGTACGCCTGTAGGGTAAAGAACTGTAACTGAATTCCTGGACATAGGAAAAATAAAAGATTGATTGACGGAATGACGCAAGCTATCAAGGATGTACAGTGATGCTGTTAGGGCTCAAAACTGAATTGAAGTTGAACAACAAGCAGCGAACCGCATTAGCCAAGCACGCAGGCGTTGCCCGTCATGCTTGGAACTGGGGGCTAGGTTTGACCAAACAGATACTTGACCACAATCAGGATAATCCATCTGATCAAATCAAATTTCCCACTGGGATTGATCTGCACAAGTGGCTGGTAGCGCTGGTCAAGCCGGAATGTCCTTGGTACTATGAGGTGAGCAAATGCGCTCCGCAGTACGCACTCAGGCAATTAGTTGAAGCCTGGAAACGGGCATTCAAGAAAACAAGCAAGCCACCTCGGTTCAAGAAAAAGGGGCGGGGTGATAGCTTCACCCTAGATGGTTCAATCAAACTTGACCATTTTCAAATCAGAGTCCCGGTCATTGGTTGGCTGAGGACGTATGAACAATTACCCATTTGTTTTCAGCCCAAATCTGTTACCCTATCCAGAACGGCTGACCGATGGTTTATCAGCTTCAAGCTGGAATATGATCCAGTCAACCGCCCCAAGCCCCACCCTGTAGTGGGAGTCGATTTAGGTATAAAAGCGCTAGCCGTCTTATCTACAGGTATCGTGGTCGAAGGCGCTAAGAGTTATCGGAAGTACTCCAAAAAACTCTCACGTATGCAATGGCTAAACCGTCATAAACAAATTGGTTCAACTAACTGGAAGTCTTCCCAAATCAAGATAGCTAGACTCCATCGAAAAATAGCTAACATTCGCAAAGATACATTACACAAGCTCACGTCCTATTTAGCCCAAAACCACAGCCGGATAGGAATAGAGAACCTCAATGTGTCCGGCATGATGGCTAATCATAAATTAGCTAAAGCCATTCAGGATATGGGATTTGGGGAATTCAAACGCCAGTTAGAGTACAAGTGCCAATTGTACGGGTCAACCTTAATCGTGGTTGACAGATGGTATCCTTCGACTAAAACCTGTTCAAGATGCCACACCGAAAAGGATGAAATGCCCTTATCTGAGAGAGTTTTCCGCTGTGACAACTGTGGGTTTGAGTGCGACCGAGATTTGAACGCATCGCTCAATTTAGAGCAAGCCGCCAGTTAGGTGGTGTTAGCCTGTGGACTGGTTAAGTGCCGTCACTGCCAGGATGAAGCAGGAAGTAAGTTCCAAGGATGTCCATTCGTGGGTAACTTTGGGTAGGTCTTATGTAACGGTTTATGAAGATATTACATATTACTCAAGGTTATTCCCCAGCCATTGGCGGTACTGAATGGCTGATCCAGCGTGTTTCGGAAGAGTTGGTTCAGCAATTTGGTGACGAGGTAACTGTTTTTACGACGAATCGCTATAACGGAGAGGGTTTCTTTAATCCAAAGTTACCCCGTATGCCCATAGGCTGGGAGAAAATTAATGGGGTAAACGTCAGGCGCTTTCCCGTTTACAGCCACATCAGCCAGATGTTTCGACGACCTCAGGCATTGGCGTATCGTCTGCGCTTACCCAAGAATGAGTATTTGCGGGCAATTTCTGGAGGACCGATCATTCCTGGGTTAAGGCAGGCTATTCGAGAATTTCCGGCTGACCTTATTGCTGCCTCTTCTTTTCCTTTATTACACATGTTTTCTGCTTTAGGCAGCGCTCAAGAAACTGGACGCCCTTGTGTCTTCTATGGCGGTTTACATCCGGAGGATGATTGGGGATATCAGCGTCCCATGATCTATCGTGCTATTGAACAGTCTACTGGTTATGTTGCGTATACAAAATTTGAAGCCGATTATGTAATTCAACAGGGGGCATCCCCAGAACGTGTATTCGTAGTAGGTCTGGGAGTAGATCCAGAACCCTTTGCACAAGTTTCCTCAGATGAAGCCAAACAGCGGCTGGGTTTTGACCATAAACCAGTAGTAGGGTTTATCGGTCAGTTGGGGGGTCATAAAGGCGTAGATACAATCTTGAAAGCGATGCCAATTGTATGGCAAGTTGTGCCTGATGCTCATCTATTAATTGCCGGGGCACGTACCATGTTTGCAGCGCGATTGGAGCAACTTATTCAATCCTGGTCTAAAGAGGAGCAAGATAAAATTACATTGCATTATAATTTCTCGAATGAAGAAAAACCTGCTTTGTTTGCCGCCGTCGATGTATTTGCTTATCCATCGGGTTACGAGTCTTTTGGGATAGCGTTTTTGGAAGCTTGGGCAGCTAATAAACCTGTAATTGGTTGCCGTAGAGGAGCCGTTCCCTGGGTCATTCAGGCAGGAAAAGATGGATTATTAGTGGATTATCAAAGCGAGCAAATGTTAGCCGAGGCAATCATCATGCTCTTAACTAATCCTGTCTGGGCAAACCAATTGGCAGAATTTGGGCGTCAGAAAGTACGTTCCCGCTATACTTGGTCAACCGTAGCTAAAAATTTCCGAGAAGTTTACGTTGAAGCCAGTAAGAGATCACAAAACCTAGTTAATTAATCTAATTGCAGTAATTAATGTCATGACTGAATTACAGGTGATTTTAGCCGAAGCATTTGTTGAAGTCCCACTATATAACCATAGCGGTTTTCCACAAAACTGCATAAGTCTGCTTCAGTCAGAGATATATGGATGCAGGCAAATACGCCATATCTAAATCAGGAGAATCCCATGGTTGACATACTCTTTGATGAAAGTGTTTACTTAGCCACTTACCCCGATGTTGCTGCTGCTGTGGCGGCTGGGTTTTTTGGCTCTGGGCGAGAACATTTTCTTAAACATGGTCTGGGCGAAGGTCGGGTGGCAATTTCGTCGTCTTATGATGAGCAAACCTATTTAGACGCTAACCCAGACGTGGCGGCGGCGGTGGCGGCTGGTGGTTTCAGCTCTGGACTGGAACACTATGCCTTTCACGGACAGTTCGAGAATCGGGCTGGAGTTGCTTCAGATGCAGTAGTACCGCCTGGTTCTTTCTCTATCTTTGACGAAAGTTTTTACCTGTCAATTTACCCAGATGTGGCGGCTGCGGTGGCGGCTGGTGGTTTCAGCTCTGGCTTTGACCATTTTCAGCAGTTTGGTTTACAGGAAGGTCGTATCAGCTCAACATTCTGGAATGAGGGAGCGTATTTAGCTGCCAATCCTGACGTGGCATCGGCTGTGGCTGGTGGAGCTTTTGGTTCCGGCTTGCATCACTTTGCCCTGCATGGACAGTTAGAGAATCGTCGTGGAGCCTTGCCAGGTGCTGTAGTACCGTTTGGTTTCAATGAAGAATTCTATCTCTTAGATAATCCCGATGTAGCCGCTGCCGTTAATGCTGGAGGATTTGGCTCAGGTTTGGAGCATTACAATGAATTTGGACAATTTGAAGGGCGACCAACAGTTTTTGGTGGAACTTCAGGCAGTGATTTGGTTGTTGGGTTTGGAGGTTTGGAGGATGGATTTAACGTAATTACAGGAGTTGCAGTTGAGCCGACAAGGGTGTTTGAAAATGGAGAATTCATCAGGGCAGATGTTAACTTTGTTAGTTTTGGAGTTGGCGAATTTGATACCCTTGTGGGTAGTGTAGGAGTAGATGTATTTGAACTAGGAGTACCTACTCTTATTGCCCCAACTGTTTTGTCAGAACCGTTTTATGTCGGTCGTGGCAATGCTGACTTCGCTACAATTAAGAACTTTAAAAGGGGTGAAGATATTATTACGTTAGCGGGTTCAATAAGTGATTACCGTTTTGATCCCTCTAACGGTAATTTCAACATTTTCTTCTCGGGAGATCTAGTTGGACGTGTTGAAGGTGTTACAGATTTGCTAGCATTGCCTTTTCCTGACGCACCTGGAGCACTTATACTCATTTAATGCCTGATTCAGTTGCATAGAAGCTATTTTAGCTTCTACCTTAATGTAAGTTCTGTTAAGCCGAAGTTCTTCTGACCCGGAGAACTTCGGATTTTTCTAAGATTGATTGAACTCCAGTGATATCATATCCGGTCAAACACCCCTCAATTACCAGTTGCTGCTGCACGACTATCTTAACCAGTTCTGAGCGGGGCAACTGTGGCAGACGCTCTAAATCTAAATCTAAATCTAAATCTAAATCTATTTCTGGCTTCATGGCAGTAGCATAACTCTCGACTTGATTAAAGCACATTTTTTGGTGCTTTGATTCAATGATTGCTCCAATTCCACGCTTAGGGCGGACAGTGAGGCGAAAGTCGGGACTCCCGCCAGAAGTTGACATTGGACAGAAATTTACGGTAGAATTCGGATTAATTATTTGTTCAATCAGTAATCAGGGGGTTAGCCAGACATTTGATTATTGTTTTTATTGTATTTATCAATACTATAAATAATCTTGCATCATTTTATTAAATTCCCTAAGACAGATTTCCATTAAAGCCATGAAAAAAATAAAAGAACCTTTATTAGAGCCGCTTTTGCGAGAGATGAGATTAAAAAGAGTAAAATATTATATTCCGAAATGCTCTACTTTACTAGATATTGGTTGTGGCAATTCAGCCGCTTTTTTAAGATCTATATCTAGTTACATAAGACATGGAATAGGTGTAGACTTTAAAGTGCAGTTCTCTCAATGGAAAAATATCACAACTAAACAAATAATACTAAGTGATTATTTGCCTTTTGAAAATTCGAGTTTTGATGTCGTTACAATGCTTGCTGTTTTGGAACATATTGAATATGAAAAGGAGATTTTGCAAGAAGTTTATCGAATTCTTATTCCCGGAGGTAAACTTATTATTACGGTTCCATCTATCTGGTCTCAACCCATACTAGAGTTTTTGGCTTATCGACTAAGGATAGTCAGTGAAGCAGAAATTCGAGACCATAAAAGATACTATACTCGTCAGCTTCTTGAAAAACTTTTGATAGATGAAATTGGATTCCAAAATTTTCATCACCAATACTTTCAATTGGGGATGAATAATTTCTGTACTGTAACTAAGGGTAAGTAACTATTTCAACATGAAACTATCAGTTGTCATACCTTGCTATAACGAACTAGGAACAATTTGCCAAGTGGTTGAAGCCGTAAAAGCAGCTCCCGTTATAGATATAGAAATTATCATAGTTGACGACTGTTCAAAAGACGGTACACGAGAACTCCTACAATCAAGAATAGAAGCACAGGTTGACCAGGTCATTTATCATCGGAAAAATCAAGGTAAAGGAGCCGCTTTACGGAGCGGATTTGCCGCTGCAACGGGAGACATTGTGATTGTCCAAGATGCCGATCTAGAATACGATCCTCAAGAATATCCTATCCTGATAGATCCTATCCTTAAGAAGAAAGCAGATGTTGTTTTTGGCTCGCGCTTTCAAGGAGGTAGACCTCACCGAGTTGTATATTATTGGCACATGGTAGGTAATAAGTTTTTAACCACCTTTTCTAATATGCTCACGAATATAAATCTAACCGATATGGAAACTTGCTATAAGGCATTTCGACGAGAGATTATTCAATCAATCAAAATTCAAGAAAATCGATTTGGCTTTGAACCCGAAATAACAGCCAAGGTAGCGAAAATGAATTGTCGCATTTATGAAGTTGGTATATCCTATTATGGTCGTACCTATAAAGAAGGAAAAAAAATCGGGTGGAAAGATGGAATTATAGCTATATTTTGTATTTTAAAGTACAATATTTAATGATCAATATTTTTATTCTATGCTGTGCTATTTGAATTTAAATGTTTGTAATTTGTCTATAATTTTATTCAATAAATTAATGAAATTTAAATTCAACTGGAATACGTTTACACCAAAAGTCAAATGCCTGCTTGTTTTTTTGATTAGTTTTACAGTTTACTTGATAAATGATCGAACTATTGCCGCAGGTGATACAGTTTCTAACTCGCTTTTAATATTTAATTTTTTAGAAAATAAAACGTTAAATTTTGATTCATTTAGTACAAGTTATTTTGCCAGTGATTCTTGTTTAGAGTGTTTTTTTAGAGAATCCCCTAACGGACATTTAACATCTGTTTATCCTATAGGTACGGCAATTTTAACGTCGCCTATATACTTGATTTTTTATGGTTTTTTAAAGGTGTTTAACATTCCAGTTGAATTAACTCATGCCGATTTTGAACCCTATAGATTATTTTTTGAAAAGCTGGCAGCAACCCTAGTAACGTCAACGTCTGTTGTTATGTTTTACTTAGCCTCAAAATCGAAATTCAGCGATAAAATCTCAGTTACTTCAACTTTTATATTTGCTTTCACCACAAATACATGGATGACAAGTTCACAAGGGTTATGGCAACATGGTTCATCTAATTTAGCGGTTATAATTATTATTTTATGTTTCCTCAAACTAAATCACACTAACGTTAAGAAAAATAAAATTTTATTTTTAATTGGCGCGGGTATTATGGGTGGATTGCTGCCTATAATTCGTCCAACAAGCACATTGTTTTTAATTGCAGCTTTGGTTTATTGTTTAGTAATAAATAAATATAAATCTGTTTTTTTTATAGTAGGAATGCTGTCCATATTGCCAGGTTTAATGTGGAATTTTTATTATTTTGGCAACTTAACAGGAGGATACTCAAATATTGGTCAATCTTACTATTCATTTACCCTAAATACTTTTTTAGAGTCTTCATTAGGTACTTTACTAAGCCCCAGTCGGGGTGTTTTATTTTTTTCTCCAATCCTAATATACTCTTTGGTCGGAGCTTATAAAGTATTTCAACTGAGATTTAGGAAAGATGAGCAATTAATCCTGTGTATGACTACTGCTGTTATCCTGTTATTTTTAAATTACTGTTTCTATACCGTTTGGTGGGCTGGACATAGTTATGGGCCAAGATTCATGACAGATATTATGCCTGTTGCCTGCTATCTGATGAATTACTCTCTAGGTAATGTAACAAACAGACTTTTTTCCCATAAACCCAAAAACGTTAGTTCTTTTGTATTTTTATCACTTCTGATGTTTTCTTTGTTTACTCAGGTAGTAGGAGCATTTGGCAATAGGGGTGTGTATTGGAATGGTTCTCCTCTTAATGTAGATGTTTATAGGTCTAGACTCTGGCAATTAAAAGATAATCAGATAGAGAGACACTCAAAAGCATTATTTTACAGGATATTTTCTCCTCCTGTAGAGAGTAAAAAATATATTAATGGTCTTAGTGGGACTATAGAGTCGGTAACCTTTGCTAATCAAAAAAATACAAATAAAAAGTTGCAATTGCCAGCCCATTCCGGATTTTTACTAAAAGCTCAAGTTAAAAATACAGGTTTGTCACAATGGTTTGGTTATCAGTCGGCGATTTATAAAGGAGAAATTCGCGTCAAAGTTAGTTTTTACAATACACAAGAAAATTTAGTCAAAGAAAGCGATTTATATGTATCTGGTCGCATAAGTAAAGGCGAGACAACACAGGCAATTGGAACGGTTGTTAGTCCTGATCAACCAGGAGTATACGATATGATTCTTGAACTCGTCTCTCATAATAATGTTGATTTTCCGGAAAATTCCCATAATCCATATAAGTTGCAAATTATAGTTAAATAAATTATAAAATTTATGATTGATTGTGCTTATTACTTTCACTTTATGTGATTTACTTCCTTACAGTTAACTACTATTCAACCTCGCTAATTGAGCAACTTATCCGTTCAATTCCAACTAACCTAGACATTCCTTACAAAATTGTCATCGTTAATAACTCAATCCATGACCAAACGCTTCAACAACTTCAGACGCCATCCCTCCAGATTCTGCAAGCCCCAACTAACTTGGGTTTCGGCAAAGCTTGTAATCTGGGACTACACTGGATCTATTCTCAAAACGCCAATGCAATAGTCTGGATTATCAACCCTGACACCTATCTGCCCGAAAATACCCTGGAAAAAGTCCCTATTTTCTTTCAAGCCCATCCCGACGTTTCCATTCTCGGCACCCTCATTTATACCCCTACTGGCGATATCTGGTTCGCTGGCGGTCGATTTGTGCCTCAACGTGGTGCTATTGTTTCCCTAGACTTACTGTCCTGTGATCCAGAAGCCTCTTATATACCCTGTGACTGGGTGAGTGGCTGTAGCTTACTTCTCAACCTGCGCCACTTTCCAACGTGCCCCCAGTTTGATCCGGCTTACTTTCTTTACTATGAAGACTTCGACTTCTGTCGCCGTTATGCCATGCAGGGTCATCAAATTGCCATTACCACTCAACTCGCAGTCATTCACCAACCCTCATCAATTACAAATCGCCATATCGCTCAAAAATATAAGCATAGCACCTACAGCTACTTACTCACTTTAGAACGGTACACCAGCAAATGGATTTTGCTGATGCGATTTGGACGCCTTCTCTTCCATGCCTTTATCTTACTCGTTCTCAAACCTAAAACGGCGTTTGGTAAACTAGCGGGCATAGTCTCCTATCTGAAGCGAGTGCTGTCAGTAAAAGCGTAGTGGTGTGATGAGTGAAATGGCGATTTCCCTAACCAATGTATCCAAGTGCTATAAGCGCTATAATCGTCCCCTAGACAGACTTAAAGAAATAGTACTGCCAGGAAAACGTCGCGCCCAAGAGTTTTGGGCATTGCGCGATATTAACCTAGAGGTTGACCAAGGTGAGACTCTAGGTATTGTCGGACAAAATGGTTCAGGGAAAAGTACCCTGTTGCAGATTATCGCCGGAACGCTGACACCAACCACAGGTGAGGTGTGGGTTAAGGGTCGAGTTTCCGCCTTATTGGAACTCGGAAGTGGGTTCAACCCAGAATTTACCGGGCGTCAAAATGTTTTGTTTAATGGTCAAATTCTGGGATTAAGTCAAGCAGAGATAGCCGCGAAGTTTGATAGGATTGCGGCTTTTGCTGACATTGGTGATTTTCTCGACCAACCCGTTAAAACCTATTCCAGTGGAATGGTTGTCCGGTTAGCGTTTGCTGTGGTGGCGAATATCGATCCCACGATATTAATTGTAGATGAAGCCTTAGCCGTTGGTGATGCCCGGTTCCAGGCGCGTTGTATGAAGCGAATTCGCCAGCTTAAACAGCAAGGGGTAACCATTCTGTTTGTCTCCCACGATTCAGCTAGCGTGAAAATGCTCTGCACTCGCGCCGCCCTGATGAATTATGGTTCCATCATTGAGGTGGGTCAGCCTAAAGGAGTTATTGATCATTATACAGCGCTATTGAGTTCAGACAACCCACGCCATAATCCAGAAAGTCTTTCGCCGACAGAAAGACTCGAGTTGAATCATCGCCAAGCTGAAACTCAGTCAAACCCGAAACTACAGGAACACAGACATGGTAACCGACTCGCTGTAATCCATGAGGTGAAGATTGCCAATATCTCTAACCAAACGGTAGACATTATCGAAACGGGTTCTTGGTTTCAGATCCTGGTTAAATTAAAGGTTAACACCAAACTATCCGATCTGGTTATTGGTATCTCTATTAGAAACTTGATGGGGTTGGTAATGTATGGCACAAATACCAAATTAATGAACTGTCAATTGCCAGAGATTGACAGGGGACAGGAATTGACGGTAGGATTTCAGCTTCCCTGTTACTTACACAAGGGAGTTTATACGGTAACCGTAGGGGTTCATTCGGAAGAAGGAGTCAGTTATGACTGGATTGATGATTTAGTCGTGTTTGAAGTCATCAATGGTAACCATTGTGAAGGGGTTATCGATTTGCAAGCTAATATTCAGGTTAAAGCCAATGCTGTTTTTTGTCTCTCTGATCAGTCGTAGGACTCAACTCAAAAATTACTGAAATCCCTGGATTAATATGATTGAAGCCAACAACCCGGAAATTGATGTTGATGAATTAATGGAGAAAGTGCGGCAAGAAGTAGCTAAACGCCAGAATAAACCCTTCGGTAAAGAAAAATTACCAGAAAAGCCAGGGGATAAAATTAGCCATTTTCTAATCAACCAAATACAGGCGTTACTCAATAATGCAGAATCTAAGTCTCAAATTCGCACCGAGTTTCCGGAAAAGCTGAATCGTTTTCCTTTTACGATCAGCCGACGGTTCCAAAAGTTTTCATTAAAACTCTATGGGTTTTTATTTAAAGAGCAACGTGCCGTCAATTTTTCTTTAATTCAAGCCTTGAAAGACTCTCTCGCGCTCAATCAACAGTTAATTGAACAAGTCACTGCCCTTCAAGCAAAAATAGATTTTATCGAGAAACAGCAAGAAAAACTAAACTTAATCGATGAACTCCAAGAAAAAGTAAAGCCAATTGATGAGCTACAAGAAAAAGTAAAGTCTATCGATGAGCTACAAGAAAAAGTAAAGCCAATCGATGAACTGCAAGAAAAAGTAAAATCTATCGATGAACGTCATATCAGAAACGACAGTTACTTCAAAAATGATTTAATTCTACAAAAGCGCCTGATTACCCTATTCTTAGACGAGGCACATCGGAGATTACCTGAACCCTTTGATCGAGAACAGCTACAAAGTTTTGTCCAGGAAAATCACCATTTACTCGATTCATTTTATGTGGCATTTGAAGATAAATTTCGGGGAAGCCGAGACGATATAGTTGACCGATTAAGGTTTTACTTACCGCGAATTGCCGAAGCTGAGATTGGCACACAAGACTCGCCGATTTTAGACGTAGGATGTGGGCGTGGGGAATGGTTGGAGTTGCTGGGTGACTCTGGATATACTGCAAAAGGCGTAGAAATTAATCGGGTTATGCTAGAGTTGTGTAAAAGTAGAAATCTTGATGTTATCGAAGCAGATGGATTGACGTATCTGAAATCTCAACCCGATGCTAGCCTGGGTGCGGTGATAGGGTTTCACTTGATTGAGCATTTACCTTTTCCCATTTTAATTAACCTGATTGAAGAAAGTGTCAGAGTATTAAAGCCCGGAGGATTAGTCCTCTTTGAAACCCCAAATCCCCAGAATGTATTAGTGGGAACACATAATTTTTACATCGATCCCAGTCATCTCAAACCCTTACCGAGTGCATTAGTTAAATTTATGCTAGAACATAGCGGATTCGCTCAAGTGGACATTATCAATCTCCATGCTTATGACGAATCGTTTAAACTCAGTGGTTCTCCAGTAGCCGAACGCTTTAATGACTATTTTTACGGTTCACAAGATTATGCAGTGATTGGGTACAAACCATGAAACCCCTGGCTATTGTAACGCCTTGGTTTGGTAAAAATCTAATGGGAGGAGCCGAGCAACAAGCTCGGCAAATAGCTACCCGTTTAGCACGTCGTGGTGATAAGGTTGAAGTGCTAACCACCTGCTGTCGTTCCTTTGATGATGACTGGGCGGTAAACCATCTCAAAGCCGGAGTCAGTCGGGAGGCGGGGTTACTCATTCGGCGGTTTCCAGTGACTCGTCGCGATCGCGCGGCGTTTGATCAGGTGAATCGGGTTATGCTAAGTTTACCCCCTTGCCACCTTAAACCAGGGGTTAATCCGGTTAAGTCTGGGGAATCAGCTATTTTCGCCTCGGAAAATATTAATTCCCCTAAGTTGCTGAATTATTTGTCCAAAAAAGCCCAACGCTATCAAGGGTTTCTATTTATTCCTTATCTGTATGGAATAATATTAAACGGACTGCCTATTGTGTCCAGTCAAGCGTTTTTGCAGCCCTGTCTGCATGATGAAGTTTATGCTTATCTGCCAGAAATTGCGACTATTTTTCATCAGGCAAAGGGTTTATTATTCAATAGCGACGGCGAAGCTGAACTGGCGAGACGGTTATATGGTTCCGGAATAATTCCTAAAAGTGTAGTCGTTGGGGAAGGCATAGAAGTTAGTCAGGATGCTCCTCAAACCTTAGCAGATAGGGGAAATAAAGAAAATCCAGAACGCTTTATTCTTTACTTAGGGCGTCGTGATCCCACAAAAAACACACATTTTTTAGTCAAGTCTTATCTCAGATTCAAAGCGAATTATCCCAATTCGACATTGAAATTAGTCCTGGCTGGTTCAGGTAATCAATCATTAGATCACTCAGAACAGGGTGTGATTGATTTGGGTGTAGTAGATGAACCCAAAAAAGCCGCATTACTCACCCACTGTATCGGATTATTTCAACCCAGCCGTAACGAAAGCTTCTCCCGTGTAATCATGGAAGCCTGGTTTTACGGGAAACCCGTGGCGGCGAATCGAGACTGTTTAGCAACAGCGATGGCGGTGGAAGCTAGTCAAGGGGGTTGGCTAGGGGGGAGTGAGGGAGAATGGGCAGAATTATTTGCCAAAATTGATCAGATGCCAGAGGAGGAACGGGTAAACTATGGGGCTAGGGGTCAAGCTTATGCCCAAGAGCATGCGGTATGGGATAAAGTGATTGAACGGTATCAAGTCGCCCTGGGATTATCTCAGCCAGTCAAACCGCTTCTACAGCCGACAAGACGGGGAAAACTAAAGCAAATCCATCAACTCCTTCCCAATCTAGCTTATGGGGATGCCATCTCAAATCAGGCACTCACCATTCGAGATTATCTGCGTCGCTGTGGTTATGATTCAGATATTTTTGTTCGCTATATCGATGAGCGAGTTGCCCATGAAGCCAAAATATTTAAGCCAAATCACATTAGCCCGCAAGCTGGGATCATCTACCACCATTCGATTGGCTCAGAACTCACCGACTATGCGATCGCCCATCCTGGTTCTAAGTGCTTAATCTATCATAATATCACGCCAGCGGAGTTTTTTCGCCCCTACAGACCCGAATTCGCTCAACTGCTGGAAAAGGGACGAACTCAACTGAAACAATTGGCTCAATCCTTTCCCTTATCCGTAGGCGATTCTGCCTATAATGCGGCGGAACTCACAGCGGTTGGGTTTCATCAGCCAGGGGTGTTGCCGATAATCGTAGACCCCAGCAAATGGGATATGCCTGCGGATGCTATGTTGATGGAGCAATTGCAGGATGGAAAATCCAATTTACTCTTTGTGGGTCGTATCAGCCCAAACAAATGCCAGATTCATCTAGTAGAATCATTCTACCATTACCTGACAATGGATCAAGAGGCGAGGCTAATTCTGGCGGGATGGGGAGATGTGAATGATCCCTATTACTGTCATCTTCTGAATAGAATACAAGAACTCGGTTTAAAGGATTATGTTTTAGTTTCAGGGTTAGTTAGTGAAACTCAATTGCTAGCATTTTACCGAACAGCACACCTATTCTGGTCGATGAGTGAACATGAAGGGTTTGGTGTACCATTCGTTGAAGCGATGTGGTTTGATAGTCCGGTTCTGGCGTATAAAAGTAGTGCTGTCCAGGAAACCTTGGGCGAAGCGGGAATTCTGTTTACCACTAAAGATGATCGGGTTCAGGTTGCTGCTTTAGCCAAGTTAATGGTCAAAGATTGGAGATTGCGAAAGACTGTACTCAACGCTCAACAGAAAAGACGAGATAGTTTTCTCCAAAATCAAGTGAATCAAAAGATACTTAATCTATGTGTTGAATTAGAAAATTTATAAATTTTCATCAATGAACAAAATTATTCGAGCGACCAAAAAAATCAAACATAAACTTCAAACTTCATTAAATAGAACAGGAAACACGGTCTTTCCTTTGAACCCCGAATTACCTCTGCCTGAAGGAGTGAGTGAGGCGGAACTCCGGGATTATTTAAAGTCGGTTTTAGTCACTGATGCTCCTCCTCAAGAAATGGCGAATTACTGCGACCAAGATTTTCGACGATTTGTCTATACCTACGGATTAGTCAGGGATGTATCGGGTAAGTGCTTAGAATTAGGCGCTAATCCTTATTTCACAACTCTGCTGCTCAAAACATTTACTCAACTCGAATTAGTCTTAGCCAATTATTTTGGTTCTCATCATGCAGATCGCATTGTCCAAGAAGTACGCTACACAGATTTTCACACAGGCAAACATTGTTCCATAAAACTTGAATCATTCCATTTTAATATAGAAACTGAAAAATTCCCATTTAAAGATGGCGAATTTGATGTCGTTCTCTTTTGTGAAATTATCGAACACTTACTCATAGATCCGGTCGCCGTTATCCAGGAAATAAAACGAATATTAAAGCCAAATGGTGTACTAATATTGACAACCCCCAATGTCAGTCGATTAGAAAACGTTAGTAAAATGATTGCTGGCGCTAATATTTACGACCCCTATTCGGGTTATGGTTATTATGGCAGACACAATCGAGAATATAATAAGCACGAGTTGCATTTATTACTGAATCACCTAGGTTTTACAATAGACGCAATGTTTACGGCGGATGTCCATGAAAATCATGCCAATCATTACTGTTCAGTCGCTCAATTAAAACCTTTTTTAAAGCATCGAGAACTCGATTTAGGACAATATATTTTTCTGCGAGCAATAAATCAGCGAAAAGCCAGGACTAAAAAGCCTGCTTTTTTATACCGAAGTTATCCTGAAGACCAGCTAGAATATGCCTAAAGTTGCCTTTGTGGTTCAACGCTGCGGATTGGAGGTTAATGGGGGGGCGGAATCGCACTGTCTTCAGATTGCTCAACGGATGTCTCGGTACTGGGATTTAGAAATTCTGACCACTTGTGCTTTGGACTATATGACGTGGCAGAATTACTATTCACCAGGAGTGTCAGACGTATTGGGTGTCAAAGTGCGGCGGTTTCCGGTAGCAAAACCCAGAGATATCGCCAGTTTTAATCGGTTATCTGATAAAATTTATGCTCGGCTCAAAACAGTCTCGCTCAAGGAACAGGAAGCTTGGATGCAAGCGCAAGGACCTTGGTCTCCTGACCTGATAAATTATGTCAAAGCCCGTCAAGATGAGTATGATGCGTTTATCTTTTTTACGTATTTATATGCGACGACTTATTTTATCTTACCCTTAGTGGCTCAAAAAGCCTATTTAGTCCCTTTAGCTCATAATGAGTGGACGCTATATCTGAGTATGTGGGATAGGTTATTTGAGAAACCGCGTGGGTTTATCTTTAATACGCCGGAAGAACGGGATTTGCTCAAAGCCCGCTTTCCCCATGCTAACTGTGAAGGACCAATTGTGGGGGTGGCGGTAGAACCCCCGGATGCTTATAGTGCAGCAGCATTTCGGCACAACTATAAGATTGAGGAGCCATTTTTGTTGTATATTGGCAGAATCGATCCGTCTAAGGGATGCGAGGAGTTGTTTCGCTATTTCATCGAGTCGCGATCGCACCAAACAAGACCCAGACAGTTAGTCTTGCTGGGAAAGCCCACTATGCCGATTCCCCAGCATCCCGATATCATTGCTTTGGGGTTTGTGGATGAGCCAACCAAGTGGAATGCGATCGCGGCTTGTGATACTTTAGTTATGCCATCGCCTTATGAAAGTCTTTCTATGGTTTTGTTAGAAGCTTGGGCGGTAGGTAAGCCTGTTCTCGTTAATGGGCGATGTGATGTTTTAGTCGGACAGTGTCGGCGGGCGCAAGGGGGACTTTGGTATAGGAATCAGGATGAGTTTCAGGTAGTTCTAGATTTAATGGATGAGCCAGTCAGGAATCAGTTAGGTGTGCAGGGAAAAACGTTTGTGCAAGAACATTATACGGGGTCAAAAATAGAACAAGACTATTTGCGAATAATTGGGTAATTGTCAAAAAATGCTCAACCCTATATTCAATACTACTATAGTTTATATCGGATTGCTTTTAGTCATTACTCTGAGCTTGCCTTATTCAGGTCAAGGAGAGGTGGTGCAAGTAACTTGGTCGGATCAAAGCGTTTTTTTAAAGGCACTTCAAGAGGTTTTAGCAAGTCAGCCGTCTGGGCTGATAGCAAATGGTGTAGTCGGTCCAGGTTATACAACTCTAGGAGTTCTGGTGACTCAGTTTCTGGGTGTTCGTCCTCAAGCGGCTTTGGTATTACTGAATCGATTCTCCTTTGTCTCAACAGTTCTCGTGTTTTTTCTGCTATCTAAAATTAGCACCCGTCAAGGATTAAAGTCAATAAAATTAGAGCATGGCGTTTCTTCGCCAAGGCAATATATCCTTCAAAACCATTCTAATGTAATCGCCTTAATTTATACAGTTATATTATTGTTTTCATCCCATTTCGTTTCATTCTCTGACATTCCTTGGTCTCATTTCCCCGCTACCCTACTGGCACTGTTAGGCATTCTGTCTATTCTATATCTTGATGATACTTTTAAAAAGGGTAACTCTAAACTAATTTGGCTCTGGTTGAGTATTTTCGGTTTATTGCTGGGACTTCTTACCCAAGTCCGTTCCTTTGAAGGAATTGCCCTATCAATCAGTGTGATAATTTGGGGATTTTTCGTGAGCGTTAACGCGATTAAAAGGAGTGGTGTTAAAACCTACTTAAAATCTATTGTCGGATATTTAATTGTCGTTGCTCTATCTTTTGCGGTGACGTTTTACGGTAGTCTTGTCATTACTCACCAAACTAGCGTTCCTCTGCTTTATGCTAGTTTAAAAGAACAAAATCCTTTCGCTAGGGAAATATTTACCACTTATCCAGATAATTTTTTGGTTAAATTTGTTCAAGTCTTTATCGATCCCAACTTTTTTAGCCTCGATCAAAGCTATAAAATTAAACCGCTAATTTTTGGATTTGAATTTGATGCTTGGCGGATGCCATTTTTGTTACAAATTCCTAGCTTAATGTATAGTATTCCGGCAATCTTTTTACTCGTGATAGTTCTAGTCGTCAAAAGGAAACATCAAGCCTGGGTAGAGCCGAGTATTTTAATTCCTCTACTGGTTGGTTCGATTTTAACATTAGCTTATATTTGTAGCCCAACATTTGGTAGTCCCCATTTAAAATATGGCGTTGTCCGGAACATGATGTTAGTATCCTGGTGTTTTGCACTTGTAGCAAGTCCTGGAAACTTCTATCGTTACCTTGTATCAATGGGTAATCAATTCGTATTTTTAATACCAATAATTTTGCCTATTGTTGTCGGCATCATCTATGGTCAAATTCTGGTCAAATCGGGATTTATAGAATTTAGTCCTATGCATATCAAAGAAATAGAATTAGAACAAAACTGTCAACAATTAATCTGTTCAATAAACGTAAAAACTTATAACCCCAAAGGAAAGCCAATACAGCCCCCCTACCAACGTTATATTGTTACAGGAAGTTGTCCGTCAACGGGAAAAATAATGGCAACGACCTTATCAAGACAAGGGCAGCCGTTTACATTACTCCCCTGTCCAGAACGTTATCAGGTCAATGTCTATCCGATTAATATGGGATTTGCCGGAACCCCAGAAGTCCCTATTTCGTGGCAATTTACCCCGCCGATTTCTCAGAAATAGAGAGTTTATCGACAAAGATGTTAGCAAAATTGACTAAACAAAAACAAATTCCAAGTTATGAAAAGTGAAGTTCTTTGTCCGGTTTGCGATTCCAATCAACACAAGGTTAAGTATGAACCCTGGATAGACATTCAAGATCCCCAGAAGCTTTACGGTGCCGCCTCAGGTGTTCCGGGTACTCAACGGCTGGTTGAATGTGAAAACTGTGGCATGATTTATGAGACTCCCCGTTTTCCCGATGAAGTTATTTTACAAGGGTATTTGCGATCTGAGGAATCGGGACATGACAGTCAGTATCCGATGCGTGTCGAAAGCTTTTATCGAACCTTATTATCCTTGGGTTCTCGGATTCCAGCAAAAGGCGCAACGGTACTGGATATTGGTACGGCTGGGGGAGCGTTCTTGGACGCGGCGCAAAAATTTGGTTACCAGGCTGTGGGATTAGAACCATCCCAGTTTCTAGTCGAACAAGGGAGAAAACGCGGACTGAAAATAGAACAGGGAACCCTGGACAATCACCCTTTTCAATCGGCATCATTTGACTTAATATGCCTTTGGGATGTAATCGAACATCTGACCCATCCCAAAGCCGCACTTGAGCAAATCCAAACCTTACTCAAGCCAGGAGGAATTCTGCTGATTAATTATCCCGATATCGGCACTTGGCAGGCAAAATTAGCGGGTCGTCGATTTTGGTGGATCATTTCCGTGCATCTGCATCACTTTACCCGTCAGACTCTCAGCACGATTTGCCAACGGACGGGTTTTCAGGTGTTCCATTTTCAACCGTACTGGCAAACGTTACAATTTGGCTATTTGGAAGATATGGCAATTCTTTATAAAATTCCGTTGAGTCGGGTGTTGAAACAACTCACCCCCCGGTTGATTCAACAGATTCCGATCCCTTATTATGCCAGTCAAACCACAGCTCTGGCGCGAGTTAAACTATAAAACAAGTAACGATGTTAGTCGCTTATACCTACAAGCTATCGCCCTCTCGCCAACAGGTGTTGGTGATGGACAAGCACTTGGAGATGCTGCGACTCCAGTACAACTTCAGAATCAGGGAACGTACCGAGGCTTACGAGCAGGCATCTGCTCCAGTTCTGGGAAATTACTGTGATCTAAGAACCAAGGCAGAATGCTGTCCACTCACTTGCAGTGTCAGCAAGAATGCCTTATATGGCGACCCTTGGACTTCTAAGGGTAAGAAAAGGAGTGCGTTAGCTCAACAGGATGCCGACCTACCCAACCTGAAGCGGGAACGCCCTTGGTACAAGTCAATCCAGCACCACGTTCTCCAGCAGATGCTCAGGAGAGTTGAGAACGCCTTCCAACGCTTCTTTAAGGGAGAAGGAGGATATCCCAAACTCAAGCGTAGAAGCAAATATCGCTCATTCAGCTATCCACCGGGAGATGTGCGGTTTCAGGGGAATAAGGTGAGATTACCAGGAATCGGCTGGTGCCGATTCTTTCAGTCTCGTTCGTTCCCAGATGGGTTTACAACTCGGACGGTTACGGTTAGGAAGAAGGCGGACGGCTGGTACATCTGTGTCCAACTAAGTGATCAAACAGTTCCCGAAACCCCGACTCCCGATACCGTGCATACAGCAATCGGTGTGGACTTGGGGATTAAGAAGCTCGCATCAGTTAGCACTGGAGACTTAATTGCCAATCCCCAGTTTGGGAAGAAGGCGCAGCGCCGCCGTCAACTCCTATCTCGCAGGGCATCCCGGAAAAAGAAAGGTTCTGTCCGTCGTCGCCAAGCTTACTCGGCTCTAGCACGTTTGGAGCAAAAAGTAGAACGGCAGCGAACGGACTACCAATGGAAGGCGGCTCACCAGTTAGTAGGTTCTGCCGATTGCGTCATCTTTGAGGATTTAAACATTAAAAACATGATGGCACGGTGCAAACCTAAAATAGACCCGGAAACCGGGAAGTACCTGAAAAACTCTCAGGCACAAAAACGGGGATTGAACCGAGCTATAGCGGATGCAGCTTGGGGTGAATTGAAACAGAAGGTTAAACTTGTGACGGCAAAGTCAGGCGTTCGGGTTCATGAAATCAACCCCAAGCATACATCCCAAGAGTGTAGTTGCTGTGGCTACACCAGTCCAGCCAACAGAGATAAGGAAAAATTCCTGTGCGAATCATGCGGTTGGATGGCTGATGCGGACGTAGATGCAGCCGCTGTAATTAGACAACGAGGATTGTCTGAACTTGGAATCAATATTCCACTACCCGTAGTCCACGGGGAAGTTACGCTCAAGGAGCCTGTTGCAAGACAGGGTACATCAGTTGGGTTGCTAACTGAGCCTGAGAACCCTCGAATGGAATGGGAACAACTCAGTCTATTTGAGTGGAGGGAGGAGTGAGTAATTACTCTTCAGAATCCTCCGCATTCCATGGGCGGGGAGTCTTCAAAGTTTATATTCTCGGTGGCGGACCGGCTGGGCTAGCCCTAGCGCACGGTTTAACCCAAGATAGCAACGCCTCTTTTGTGCTGCTGGAACGAGGGTCGAGTTTGGGTGGACTTGCCCAAACCATTCATTGGTCAGGAAACGGCTTTCATGATTTAGGTCCCCATAAAATTTTTACCCTCAATCAAGCTTTGATGGCGCGAGTTGAACATCTTTTGTCTCCTGAAGATTGGTTGACTCGCCCCAAGAAAAGTAGTATTTATATTGGCGGTTACTTTCTACCTTATCCCCCCTCACCGTTTTCTCTGATTCAGGTGTATGGGTTAGCCTCATTTTCGGCAATGGTTTTTGACTATGGACTGGCTCAGATTAGTTCTGTGCTTACCTCGAAACGTCCCCTAACCTTTGAAGCTGATTTGCAGGGGCGGGTAGGGACAAAACTCTATGAGGCTTTGTTCAAGCCAATTGCGCTAAAACTCTGGGATGATCCCGCCCAACTTGATGTCAAACTGTCTCAAGGACGAGTGCAAACCCCATCCCTGACAGAATTGGTGAAGCGATCGCTAAAAATGAACCAATCGAGTAATTTTGAAGCCTTAGAATTTCGCTATCCTAAAGGCGGACTACAGAAACTGTGGCAAGCGATCGCGACTCAAACCAGCCACCAAGGTGAGTATCGGCTGAATCAGGAGGTGTGTCACCTTACTGTGGACAATAATACCATCCGAACGATCCATTATCGCGATCGCATCACCGGATCAGTCCAACAGATTCCGGTGAACCCGGATGACTGGGTGGTGTCCACACTCCCCCTACTCAAACTCACCGAACTCATGGGGGAGGCGCTTAAACCAACTACCACGACTCGGATGCAGCAGATTATTCAGCTCAACGACCTGATCCTGGTATTTTTAAAGATAGACCAACCGAGCTTGTTGGATGAGTCTTGGGTCTTTGTTCCTGACCCCAATATCGTGTTTCATCGACTCAGCGAACAGGAATCTTTTGATCCCCAGATGACGCCTGGGGGTAGTATTATTTGTTGTGAGGTAATGGGTTCAAAAACCAGAGCCATGAGTCAACGTTGTGACAGCGACTTAATTGCCCTAGTTAAGCAGGGGTTAAAGGATATGGGGTATAAAGGATTTTCCGTACTGGATCAACGAGTCATCCGCCTCCCTTCCTCCTATCCTGTCTATAAATCAGGGTTTGAGCCTGTCTTAGACACGATCCTTAGTCAACTGGATCGCTTCGCTAATTTTCGCACCATCGGTCGTCAAGGTTCTTTTAACTATATTGGCACGTTAGATGCGATGGATATTGGCTACGGTACGGCTGAATGGCTGATTCGGCAAATGACCGGACAGCAAGAGTATAGCTGGAAACAGGAACGGGACAGAACCAGTCATTATCCAGTCCTTGATTAGTATGAAAATCACGTTAATCTCTCCACGACTGGCGGTACAAAAAGGGGATTTCCTGGGTTCTGGAGTCCCCTATATGCCCCTGGAATTGGCTGTTGTGGCTGCATTTTTGAGGGAACAAGGAGATCATATCGGTGTGATTGACTTGTTTGGTAGTTCGCCCACCACCCTGGAATCAAGGCGCGATCATTACCTGCAAGGTGAGGCTTTTACCAAGTTTCTTGATACTCCTGAAATTGAGCAAGCCGATCTAGTAATAATTTACGCGATCTCAGTTATGTCTCATCAGGAAATTCTGGCGATTATTCAGGACTTGCGTCAATCTCACCCCCAGATGGCGATCGCGGTATTGGAAAATTCCCAAGCGGTTACCGCTTATGCGGTGTCTCAAGTGGCTGAGGACTTCTTTAATGCGGGTGTGGATGCACTTCTATGTGGTGAAATCTACTGGAATTGGCATGAAATTAGCGCCTACTTACAGGATCGCCAAACGGTTCCGGTTCCAGAAAACGTGCTGGTGTCAAATCCACCCCCAAGTCATACCTTGCGGCGGAACGTGGAAAAGCATCCCACCTATCCGATTCCCGCCTGGGATTTATTCCATTTAAATAATTATTGGTCGATTCCCTATTCTCATGGACCGAAAACCAGACGCTTCCTCCCGATACTCACCTCACGGGGTTGTCCCTACCCCTGTGACTTCTGCGTGGTTCCCGAAACCAATAACCAGCAATGGCGCGATCGCAAGGCTGAGGACGTGGTGACAGAAATGATCCTGTTGCGCGATCGCTTTAATGTCCGTCATTTTCAGGTTGAGGATCTCAACCCCACCGTGAGACATTCCCGATGGACTAAAATATGCCAACTCCTGATTGAACGCCAAGCTGGGATATTTTTCTACTTTGTCAGTGGCACCAAAGCGGAAACCGTAAAATTAGAACAGATTCCCCTTTATGCTCAAGCGGGATGTCGTTACCTTTCCATTAGTCCTGAATCCGGTAGTCCGGCTGTCCTTAAAGCCATTGGCAAACCCTTTAACCATGCTCATGGTTTAGCCTTAATTGCAGCCTGTCATCGCCAGGGAATTTACACTCAAGCCTGTCTGTTAGTGGGTCATCCCGCCGAGACAGTCGCCGATTATGAATTATCTTGTGATTATTTACGCGCCATGGTTCAGGCTGGACTCGATGAGGTGGCTATCTTTATTGTCGCCCCTTTAGCTGGGAGTCAATTACATCGTCAAAATAAAATTGAACTGGATGATTCAGAAACCTTAACCAGCTTTAGTCCCCAGGGAAGACGAGGATGGGAGGAGTTAAAACACCGTCGCCGCCAGCTGATTCAACTCTTTTTTTGGCAGAAGCTGAAAAGGGGACCGGGACTCTGGTTACAAGGAATTCGAGCGGTGTTAGGAATACCTCGCACCAAGATGGAGAACTTACCCCGCCGAGTTTTGTTTATCTACTGGCTTCTGCTCAAACAGTATTGGCGTCAGACGTTGTCCTCTAGTTCGTTATGAGCGTCGATTGGTGTAACCATGAGCCATCCTAGCACCATTTTAATTATTCCCTGTTATAACGAAGAAAATAATGTGGGTAAGCTCCTCCGTGAAATCCAAGACTTAAATCTTGGCTACGATACCTTAGTTATTGATGATGGGTCTCACGATAATACTTATGCCGTGGCGAGTCAGTTGTCTCCCTGTGTGAAACTATTAACTAATTTAGGCATTGGTGGTGCTGTACAAACCGGGATAAAATATGCGCTACAACACAATTATGAACTCTGTGTTCAGGTTGATGGCGATGGTCAACATCCTCCTAGCCAAGTTTACCGTTTAATGGAAAGCTACCTGACTTCACCCGCTAACTTAATTATTGGTTCGCGTTTTTTAAGGAAAAAAGGATTTAAATCAACCTGGAAACGTCGGATAGGAATTAGGATTATTAGCCGAGTCATTCAATGGCTGTTTCAGCATAAAATTACCGATCCGACCAGTGGATTAAGGATGATGGACAGAAAAGCCATTCAATTGTTCAGCACGGAATACCCGAATGATTTCCCCGAACCAATTTCATTAGCTGTAGCTATTGAACGGGGGCTTCGGGTGCGGGAAGTTTCTGTGAAAATGCGTTCAAGAGAGCAGGGATGCAGTTCTATTACTGGCATCAAATCGTTTCTCTATATGATTAGAGTGATTGGATATTTGATTTTAGTGAGAATGGGACGAGATCTATAAATATTTTATCCCCTATTCTAGTAAAGTTTAGATTCATAAAACTACTTTAAACAAAGATGAATTACACTCCAACACCTCAAACGATAATATTTGTATCAATCTTTATTATAGGCTATTTGTTCATATTAATAAAAAAAACAATTAAAAATACTATAGATTTATATGATTTATTACTGCTTTCCTCCTTAGCGATATTTCCTGGTCTATTTGTTTTTGCTCCTAGGTTTGTAGAAAATTTAGCTCATCTAATAGGTGTTGAGTTTCCTTTTGTAATTCTATTCGGAAGTTTATTCGTTTGTGTATTTATTTATCTTTACCGTTTAATAATTAAAGTCAACAAACAAGACAAACTGAATTTGCTCCTTATTCAAGAAATAAGTTTACTGAAACAAAGGATTGAAGGTAATCAGGCTATTTCAACTCATAAAACTGAAGAATGAGGTAAATTATTTAGTAACCCTTATCAAAGATAGTTTATAGGTTTAAAGAACTTTTGATAGTATAGCACTACGCACTAGGGTGAAAAATTAAAATCAGTTGATTATTATTCATGGAGCAAATTGTAATTGATGTTACTCCTCTATCTATTAAACCCAGTGGTATCAGTTTTTACATAGCCAATCTAATTCGTTGTCTCTCTACTCTCCAATACCAAGAAAACTTTGAACTTGCATTAGTTTACCAACCTAGACTCAGAAATTGGCTGTGCTGCCGCCTAGAGTTTCCTAACTCGCTTTCCCGCTATTCCAACTGCTATTTTTTGCCTTTACCCGTTAGAATCACTAACATTATTCTGGATTACTTTCCTCAAATTTTCTCAAGTCATCTCGCACATTACCTAGACTCACCCACGCTCATCCATGGAACTAACTATACGGTTTTTCCTTATCCAAATAGTCTAAAAGTCATGACAATTTATGACCTGACATTTATTAAATATCCCCATTATATTGATTCTGTTGTTAAAACCTACTCAAGGCGGGTAAAAAAATGTCTGAAGTGGGCAGATTTAGTAATTACAATTTCCGAAAGTTCTAAAAATGATATTATTAAATATCTCAACGTAAATCCTGACCGCATCCACGTCACCTCCCTAGCTAGCCGCTACTCTTGTGATCACCTACTGATTCCTCCCAACTCATCCGTTAACTATGACTTTTTCCACCCCTATATTCTCTTTGTCAGCACCATCGAACCGCGAAAAAATGTTACCACCCTAATTTCTGCTTTTAACTACCTTAAACAAAAACATAAAATCGAGCATCATCTAATTCTCATCGGTCAAAAAGGCTGGTATTATAAACCTATATTCGCCGCCATTGACAACTCTCCCTGGACTCATCATATCCATCATTTGAATTACCTTTCAGATGAAGATGTTGCCTTTTTCTACTCTAAAGCTGACGTCTTTGCCTATCCCTCCCACTACGAAGGATTTGGTCTTCCGGTTCTCGAAGCCATGACTCTGGGTACACCTGTAGTTACCTCCAATACCTCCTCTCTCCCCGAAGTCGCTGGCGATGCAGCCCTTCTCATTAACCCCAACGACCCCATACAGTTAGCCGAAGCTATCTTAAAAATCATCAGTGACACCCAATTATGCCAGGACTTAATTCAAAAGGGTAAAGAAAGAGCTAAATTATTCTCTTGGGAAAAAACGGCTAAAGAAACCCTAAACGCCTATAAATCTCTACTCAGTTCATGAATAATTCTTCAATCGCTTATTCAACCTTGTCTTCTCCCCTATTAATCAACCTCTCCATCCTCTTTTCCCAACCCACTGGCATCGCCACGTATGCTGCCAACGTATTCCCCTACTTAAAACCCCTGAATCCCACCCTACTCATTTCACCCCTCGCGTCGAACCACTTCCCTCTCGCCTCTGACTTTCACAGCTACCCTATTCCCGCCAATCTTAGCCCCGCCCATGGAACAAAAGGTCACTTCCGTCGCCTGTTATGGACTCAACTCCAACTTCCCCGCCTCTACCAAAGCTTAAACTCCTCTCTCCTCTTTTCTCCCATCCCCGAAGCGCCCCTGAATAGCAATTGTCGCTATGTGGTCATGGTTCATGATCTGATCCCCCTACGCTTTCCCAAACGTAACTCTCCCCTCACCCCCTACTTCCGTTACTATATCCCCCAAGTCCTCACCCAAGCCCAACATATTGTTTGTAACTCCACCGCCACCGCCAGAGACATTACCGACTTTTACCCTATCCCCGCCACCAAAATCACGCCCATCCCCCTAGCTTACAACGCCAACCACTTTCGCCCCCTCTGCGCCCCTCTGCGCCACCCTCTGCGCCCCTCTGCGTTTCTCAAAAAGCCCGATGAAGCAACTCCAGCTAACGATAACCCCTACTTCCTCTACATTGGACGTCATGATCCCTATAAAAACCTACACCGAGTGATCAACGCCTTTGCCACACTTCCTAACGGCGGCGACTATGAACTGTGGATCGCCGGGTCAAGTGACAAACGATACACCCCTAAACTTCAATCCCAAGCCAACCACCTCGGTTTAAGCCATCAGGTTAAATTTCTCAACTATGTTCCCTACAACCAACTGCCCATACTTCTTAATAACGCGATCGCACTCATCTTCCCCAGTCTCTGGGAAGGCTTTGGACTCCCGGTTCTAGAAGCCATGGCGTGTGGGACTCCCGTCATCACCTCCAACCTCTCCGCCCTCCCGGAAGTCGCGGGTGATGCAGCTATCCTAGTGAACCCTTACAACACCTCAGAACTCTCCGCCGCAATCCACACTATCGCCACCGACAGCCAACTGCGATCGCGCCTTAGCACCCTCGGACTCCAACGCGCCCGTCAATTTAGCTGGGCAAAAACTGGACAGCAAACGGTTGACGTCCTGCGAAACTATCTATAACTTTCTACAGAAATTCATGGTTCATCGCCCTTAAACAATGAACCATGAACAAAAAATCCCACGCTTAAAAGACGTGGGATCAACAGCAACCAGAATTACTCTTCCGTCGCTGACACAAATTCTTCATCAACCTCATACTCTTCAGATTCAGGACTAACGCCTTCCTGTTGTGCCAGCATCTTCTCCCGATACTTCTGAGCCATTTCTTCTGCCTTATCGTAGACTCGATCGCGATTGTTGATCATATCTCCCGGTTCAGGTTCCAACTGTTTCGTGGACAGCGAAATCCGACCGCGTTCTGCATCTAAGTCAATGATCATCACTTTCAATTCATCATTGACATTAAACACACTATGAGGCGTGTCAATATGATCATGAGAAATTTCTGAAATGTGGAGCAATCCGCTCACACCACCAATATCAATGAACGCACCGTAAGGCTTAATTCCCCGTACCGAACCAACGACCACCTCACCGACTTCTAAGCGGTTCATCTTGCGCTCAACCAAAGCGCGACGGTGAGAGAGAACCAGACGGTTTCGGTCTTCATCGACCTCTAAGAATTTTAGGGGCAGTTCTTCGCCGACTAAATCTTCCTTGGGTTTGCGAGTACTGATGTGAGAACCGGGAATAAAGCCCCGTAGCCCTTCAATGCGAACCAGCGCCCCACCCCGGTTTGTGGCAAAAACCAAAGAACGAACGGTCGCGTCTTCCGCTTGCAGTTGGCGCACCCGTTCCCACGCCCGCATATACTCAATCCGGCGAATGGAAAGGGTGAGCTGTCCATCTTCATTCTCGTCAGTCAAAATGAAAAATTCTCGCGTTTCATTTGACTGCAATACTTCTTCTGGAGCGTCAACCCGATTAATTGACATCTCCTGTATGGGAATATATGCTGCGGTTTTAGCACCAATGTCAATCAGAGCGCCTCTTGGCTCCAGACTGAATACTGTACCTGCGACAATATCACCAGGGCTAAAGTGATAATCATACTTGTCGAGGAGGGCGGCAAAATCGTCGTGAGTGAAGCCAATATCTATTGTATTTGTGTTCTGACTGAGCATGTGCGTTGTGTTTCCTTGTTTAATCTCCGTAATGACTATGCCTCCTGTCGATGTACTCGCACGTCGGTATTGTGCCACCTACACCTACATTGCTTTGTCTCAACCTTATTTTAAAAGATTTAATAAAGTCCAGACAGGTAATTATAACTCAATCTGGATCGCCCTGTTGAGATCGAGAAGTATACAAAACTTCATAAAAATCGGCTATACTGAATCATGGTAATGATCAAACCGTTACCTGATCAGGGTTTAGCCCCTCTTCCTCTTATCGTAAAACCTGTTGTTCCTCTGACGCAGGAGTGACTAAGTTAGCTGATGTCTCTGACTCATCCGACTCACTTGGAAGAGCGGGTGGTACAGGCGATATCTCAGGGTTATCTAGTTCAGTATTATTTCTGAGATGCTCTAGGGTTTCGATAAAATCGCGAATGCCCTGAAACTTCCGATAAACTGAGGCAAACCGGACATACGCCACTTCACTCTCGTGTCGCAGGTAGCGCAGGACTAACTCACCTACTTCATCACTGGTAACATCTCGCCCGTAGTGCTGCTGAACTTCAGCTTCAATCTCATCAACTATCGCTTCTAGGCGTCGTTGGGAAACCTCTGTTTTCTCACAAGCCCGCACCATTCCCCGTAACAACTTAGAACGGTCAAAGGATTCTCGCTTGCCATCCCGCTTCAGGACAGTAATCGGCACAAATTCAATCCGTTCATAGGTCGTGAAGCGATGTTTACACAGCAAACACTCCCGACGACGCCGAACACTTTGTCCTGCTTCTGTGGAACGAGACTCCAAGACGCGGCTGTCGGTGTGCTGACAATAGGGGCATCGCATAATCGCAAGTCTTTTCCGACGGGTTAAATACAGAAGGTTGAGCCGATACATTGCTCCATCTGACGATGGTAGCTTGGAAAAAACAAGTTGTCAATATTATCTAAACTGGCAAATAGTCCCACGCCTCCCGACGACGTGGGGCTTTGATCCATATTAAGCTAATGTCCTCCTGCTCGAATCCCTGTCGGCAAACGTAACCAGATAGACTCCTGTAGGCTCAGGGTATCCTAGAGAGCTGATCCAATTCACGATTATCATCAGGGATAAGATGGCGCTCTCCAGAAGGGAAGACAGAGCCAGAGGGAGACCTACTTTTCAATCCGAGGCGGTTCCCGGAATGCGATCGCAAAAAACAGAACGCCTAGAGCGCCAATCAAAACAAAGATATAAATGAGGCTTTCCATGTTACAACTTACCCAATTATCTGCTGTACTACCAGTTTACCCACAATAGCCAAACAGGCAAAAGAAAAATCAATTGTTCTTTTGCCCTCTACCAAATTAATGTAGAAACGCGCCATGGCGCGTCTCTACTGCAAGGTTTAGACCGCTTCTTTTTTCCGAGTGGTCGTATCACCCACTTTCTGGAACAGACCGAATTCGACTTGTTCGTCTAGGTCAGGATCAACCCCAGCAAATACATCTCGGAACAGAGTCCGGGAACCATGCCAGATATGACCAAAGAAGAACAACAGCGCAAATACGGCATGACCGAATGTAAACCAACCCCGTGGACTGGTACGGAATACCCCGTCGGAGTTTAAGGTTTCGCGATCAAATTCAAACGGTTCACCCAGTTGCGCTTTCCGGGCATACTGCTTCACCACAGCGGGATCTTCAATGGTTTGACCATCCAAAAGACCACCATAGAATGTCGCTGTCACACCAGTTTGCTCAAAGCTATATTTCGATTCAGCCCGTCGGAAGGGGATGTCCGCCCGCACAACACCATTGGCATCGGTTAAGACAACCGGGAAGGTTTCAAAGAAGTTCGGCATACGACGCACGGTCAATTCCCGACCTTCGCCATCAGTAAATACTGGATGACCTAACCATGCTTGAGCGATACCATCACCCTTGTCCATCGGACCAGTACGGAACAAACCGCCCTTCGCGGGAGAGTTGCCAATATAGTCGTAGAACGCCAGCTTCTCCGGAATCTGATTCCACGCCTCTGAAGGGCTAGCACCATCTGCCACTGCCATTTCCACACGGCGATCAATCTCTTCCTGGAAATAGCCTTGATCCCATTGATAACGGGTGGGTCCAAACAGTTCAATCGGCGTCGCCGCAGAACCATACCACATCGTACCCGCCACCACGAAGGCGGCAAAGAATACAGCCGCGATACTGCTAGAGAGTACCGTTTCGATATTCCCCATCCGCAGCGCTTTAAACAGTCGCTCTGGGGGTCGAACGGTCAAGTGGAATAACCCAGCAATAATTCCGACAATCCCTGCGGCAATATGATGAGCCACAATACCACCCGGGTTAAAGGGGTTAAATCCTTCTGGACCCCAGGCTGGGGCGACAGGTTGAACGCTACCCGTTAGACCATAGGGATCAGATACCCACATTCCCGGACCAAACAGCCCAGTCTGGTGAAACGCCCCAAAGCCAAAGCAGAGAAGACCAGACAAGAACAGGTGAATGCCAAACATTTTTGGCAAATCCAGCGCGGGTTCGCCGGTGCGGGGATCTCTAAATAGTTCTAAATCCCAGTAAACCCAGTGCCAACAGGCGGCTAAGAACAACAGACCTGCCAGAACAATGTGAGCAGCGGCGACGCCTTCAAAGGACCAAAAGCCGACATCGGTCGCCGTTTCCCCAGTAATACTCCAACCTTGCCAGGAGTCTGTTACCCCTAAACGCGCCATGAATGGCATCACAAACATTCCCTGACGCCACATGGGATTAAGGACTGGATCACTGGGATCAAATGTAGCTAGTTCGTACAGAGTCATCGAACCAGCCCAACCTGCCACGAGGGCAGTGTGCATCAAATGCACAGCAATCAGACGCCCTGGATCATTCAGGACGACTGTATGTACTCGATACCACGGTAGTCCCATCGACTACGCTCCTCCTAGAGATAGAGTTTCTACTTTGACGCTTCTTTTGAATCAAGATATTAGAAATTGAGCTTACCCGCCTACAAGCGTGAACCGATGACCGTTTCAGGTTATCCTCTATGGTCTACACGGCTAGGCGGGTCAGTCTAACTTTAAAGAAGTGTAACTTTTGTTAGAAACGATTGCAAGCAGAGGGGACGTTTTGACCAGTGCCTGCCCCAACGTAGAGACGTAGCATGCTACGTCTCTACCCAATTGCCAATCACCCATCCCCCGTTTCTGAGGAGAGATTCAAAACACTCGGCGCGGTGGTTAATCGCTCAATCACTTGCTCCGCACTCATTAAACGTTTGAGGACGACTTGACCAATGGTTTTTGCCGATTGGGGTGAGGCATCTAATGTCGGTCTAACTTCTACCATCAATACTGCATCCTCAACCCGATATAGCCATAACTTTTCCCCCTGCTCCAGAATGCAAAGGTTTAAGCGGATGATTTCGGGTTCGCGTCGCCAAGCATTGATATTCCACAGTCCTCCAAACTCCCAAACTCGTCCTACAGTCCAGCCATCGGATAGAAAAAAGTACTTTACAGACATTTGTATGACGTTACATTGTAGAATTTATGTTCTAGTGCATCAGGGTAAACGTTATTTTTTGGTTTTAGTCTGTATTGATAATAAAGGAGATGGGGTAGATCGGGGAAATGGGTTCAAGCCGGAAAGATGAGGGAAGATAGCCACAGATGGGGTAGATAAGGGCGGGGTCGGCACAAAGGTTACCCTCAATAAGTAGGTGGACATAATTAACGTCAACGGTGAAGAACTCGCTTTCATCGAGAAGCAAGCTACGTTTATGTAAGGGTTTAAGGTTGGGCAATGAGTCTGGGTAAATGGATTGGCATACTTGTCTTTATAATTTCACTATTTATTTTGTGGCAAATTCGGCAAATTATTATGCTTATTTTTGCTGCAATTGTACTATCCAATGCCTTAAACATTCTGGTAGATCGATTCCAGCGTTCTGGAATGCAGAGATTTTTTGCGGTTCTCCTGTCGCTTTTTATGCTGCTCTGTGTTCTGGTGGGATTTTACTTCTTAATTGTGCCTCCTTTTGCTGAACAATTTTTACAACTGATTGAGTTAGTTTCCCAAGGAATAGAACAATTAGCCGAATGGATAGAAGCTTTAGAAGCAGATATTTCTTCGGAGTTAATTGATCAGTATATCCCAGATATAAACCAATTGTTGCAACAGCTTCCGCCCTTGATTAATCGGGTATTAGGAGGGGGGTTCACGTTTTTTAATAATGCTTTGGGTGTCCTCCTAAATAGTTTGCTTGTCCTGGTTTTAACCCTGATGCTCCTTGCCGATCCTCACCCTTATCGGAAAAGCTTTATTCGCCTTTTTCCATCCTTCTATCGGCGTCGAGTTGATGAAATTTTGCAACAGTGTAATGAATCGTTACGAGGATGGCTAGCGGGTATTCTATTTAATATGGCAGTCATTTCGTTATTAAGTTTTTTCGGCTTACTGCTGTTGGGAATTCCCCTGGCACTGGCACAAGCCACGTTAGCGGGGATTTTGACATTCATTCCCAATCTTGGACCAGTCGTGAGTGTGATCCCACCCATTGCGATCGCGCTGCTGGATTCGCCATGGAAAGCTATTGCCGTATTAATTTTGTATATTATGATTCAGCAGGTTGAAAGTAATTTACTCACGCCCTTAGTCATGGCACAACAGGTATCCCTGCTACCGGCTATAACGTTGCTCGCCCAGTTGTTTTTCGTTACCTTCTTTGGATTTTTAGGATTATTATTAGCCCTTCCCCTAACGGTAGTAGCTCAAGTTTGGCTCAAGGAGGTTCTCATCCACGATATTCTTGACCAATGGCGTCATCCGAGTCACCAGGAGGCTCAACCTGTGGCAACAACGTTTGCTGTTTCTCCCACGGCTGATACAGTAAGGGATGGGGAAGATGAGGGAGCAGGGGAAGCAGGGGACGCAATGTAGAGACGTAGCATGCTACGTCTGGGAGCAGGGGAAGAGAATTACCAATGAACCATGAACAATCAACCATGAACAATCAACCATGAACCATGAACAATCAACAAATGACAACTTTTTATCGTGCGAACCTTAGCTGACATCAATGACAAAATTCACCATCGACGTGCCATCGTCTGGACAGTCGAGGAATTAAAAGCGCGAGTCGCCGATATCGGTGTCACCCAGGCGGCTAAAAACGTCGATGTGATTACCACAGGTACATTTGAGCCAATGGAGTCCTCGGGGGCGATTATTAATTTAGGTCACACAGACCCGCCGATTAAGATTCGTAAATGCTGGTTAGATGGTGTACCAGCTTATGCTGGCTTTGGTGCAGTGGATTTGTATTTAGGCGCGACTCAAGTGGTAGATTCTACCGATATGGGAGATCTGGCAGAGATTGAGGAATCTAGAGAACGAGGGGGGTCTCATGTAATTGAAGACTTGATTGCGGGTAAATCCGTGCAGTTGCGAGCGATAGGACAGATGACCGACTGTTATCCTAGAGCCTCTTTTGATACGACAATTACTCGCGAAACGATTAACCAATTCTATCTTTACAATCCCCGTAATCTCTATCAAAATTTTATCGTCGGCGTCAATGGGGGCGATCGCCTCTTGTACACGTATCTCGGTCCACTCCAGCCCAGACTCAACAATGCCGTCTACTCCAATCCGGGAGCCATTTCCCCACTCCTGAATGATCCCGAACTGAAAGTGATTGGGATTGGCACACAAATTTTCTTGGGTGGGGGGATTGGTTATATTGCTTGGGAAGGGACTCAACATTTCCCTCTCCAGAAACGCCTTCCCAATCGCACTCCTATTGGTCCAGCCGCTACATTGGCGTTAATTGGAGATGCCAAGCAGATGAATCCCAAGTGGGTACGGGGGTGCTACTTTAAAAATTATGGTCCGTCTCTGATGTTGGGCGTGGGTGTACCGTTACCTGTGTTGAGTGAAGCAGTGGTTGAGCAGTGTGCCATGTCGGATCAAGATATTGTCGCCCCAGTGGTTGATTTCTCCATCCCCCGCCGCGTTCGTCCCACGTTTGGATTAGTCAGCTACGCCCAACTGAAGCAGGGGCGCATTACCATTGACGGCAAAGCGGTGCGGACAGCGCCCTTGGCAAGTATATTTCTTTCCCGACAAGTTGCTGTGGAATTAAAGCAATGGATTGAACGGGGGGAATTTACCCTCACCGAACCTGTGGCGTCCATTCCCATGGATCGTTCCTTTCTGCCTCAAGATCGCTGGGGTTCTCAAATAAACTAATCCCACGACTGAGGGTCGCGGGATTAGCGTCATCTGTCATCTGTCATTTGTCCTTTGTTCATCATAGCACTTTACTGTTAATTGCTCACAGCCGCCTTTAACAGTTTTGTAAATCCCCTTCCAAGAGCGCAAGCAGGGAGGGGATGTAAGCTTGAGGAACGAAATCAGGAATCGCTAGAGGAATTCCCTTTCCCGGGCTTGTCCTTACGTTGGACAGGTTTGGCTAAGGATTCTGAACGCTTGGGTGAGGTTCCTTTTCCGGTTACTTCACCTGCACCACGACGGGGAGAACCCTTTTTCGGTCTTGACCCTTTGCGTGAGCGAGACTTCTTATTGAATCGCCTTTTGGGTGAACGCACGATACCAATATCATTGCCTTCCTCAATCATCAACGTATTGGTATGCAGTTTGACGTGCAAATCCCAAAAGTGATTAATCACCTTTTCTCCAAGCAATCCTTTGAGCTGAAGCTTGAAAAATTTGGTTTTCTCGGAGTCTCTCCGGGGAGACTGCTTGATTTTGACAATAACGTCTTCATTCTCCCGCGACTGGTAAATGACCTGACCCCGAATGGAAAAATAACCTTCGGGTAATTCCTCGGTCGGTTCAGGTTGAGAATGTTCGGGAGAGGGTTGGGCTTCAGGGGTTGACTCTTCCGGGGGTGAATCCGTTGATTCTGAAGCCGTTGTTTGCTCTTGATTGAGTGTTTCCGGTTCCCAAACACCAACAATTTGGACGTGTAAATTTCCGTCTTGTTGTCGGGTGCGAGGATAAACGACCCAAAGATGGGATAGAGCTAAATCGAGATGGTTTTTCACCAAACTCATGACTCGACCCAGTAAGACGGCATCAATGAGTGTACCGTCATCTGCTAGTAGAGTCCCTCTCGTCAATTGCTCTTGAGAGGGCATATATTTTCCCCGAATCAGTCCGATGGCTCGGTACTGCATGGGTTCACTGGGGGGAGGAATGGGTTGTTGTCGTTGGACATCTGATGGCATTGTCCCGGCTGAATCTGTTGTAGTAGATGAGTTAGTCACGTTTTGAGAATTGCCATTGGGTGGGGCTGAGTGTGGCGGTTGCACACTGGATACTTCTGGCAGATTTTCACCAGAAGACGTGGGTGAGTCGGAAGACCGATTCACAGAAGGACTCATATAACCTCCTAGCGGCGGAGACACATTCCCTTGTGGGAAATTTGGACGGACTGCTTGAATTTTAGTTGGTTCGACAGGCTTACTGGGGTGGAGCAACCGCTAGAATTATGTTCCTAGCTCTGTTTCCACCGAAAAACCAGCAAAGTCAGGGAACTCAATATCAGTCTGCCCATTTTACAAAATGCAGTCATAAGACAGGTACATCCGTAAAGTTTATGGAATCTTTACTCGCAAGACTTTACACTCTATGCAAATTTTGGCGAGACAATAGAAGAGTGGCGACAAATCTGAGTAATCCGTTACATAGTAGATACGAGGACGAGATATGAGTGACTCATCCATCAATTCCTTACTGGAGAACCTAAAAAACCCTGATGAAAACGTCCGCAAGCAGGCAACCGAAGAACTATGGCGTATCTGGTTCTATCAAAAGGGCATCTCCGGTATGGAACGGCTAGAGCGGACACAGATTTTATTAGAACGTGGGGACACAGCTCAAGCTGAAGCACTGCTGACCCAGATTATTAGAGAGCAACCTGATTTTGCCGAAGCGTGGAATCGACGAGCCGTTCTTTACTACCTACTTAAACAGTATCAAAAGTCAAGGGACGATTGTCAGCAGGTTATCCGACTCAATCCCATTCATTTTGGAGCGCTGCATGGTTTGGGATTGTGTCATGCGGCGTTGGGAGACTATCAAGCGGCAATTACAGCCTTTCGCAGGGCGTTGGAGATTCAGCCCTATTCTGTAATTAATCAAAAGTTGATTCTGGAATGCACGGCGCGGTTGAGTTAGGAGGAGATGGGGAAGATGGCGAAGATGGCGAAGATGGGGATATGTAGAGACGTAGCATGCTACGTCTCTACACGGAGGTAAATTTGGTGAACATCAATCAACCTAGTCCCTTACAACCAGGTAATTTGTTACGGGTGATTGCTCCGAGTGGGGCGTTACGAGAGGTTGACGCCTTCTATCAGGGCGTGGACATTTGGCGTCGCCGAGGTTATCGGGTTGAATTACCAACCAATTGGAATGCGAGGGAGGGATACCTGGCGGGTACAGATAATCAACGACGCCAGCAGTTAACCGCCGCTTGGTATGACCCAGACTGTCGGGGGATTCTTTGTATCCGAGGGGGCTATGGTAGCGCCCGTCTTCTGGAAGACTGGACGTGGACGTCTGTGATACCTCCCCAGCTTGTAGGGGCGGGTTTGACCGATAACACTACCCCAGAAACCGATAACGTGACTAAACCCGCCCGGCTTGGGGAACAGGGGAGTCTTGCTCCACAATCCCCTATCCCCAAATGGCTGATTGGGTTTTCTGATATTACTTGTCTGCTGTGGAGTCTAGCTGGAGTGGGAATTAGCAGTGTTCACGGTTCAGTCTTAACCACGTTAGCTAGTGAACCAGAATGGTCACTCAATCGCTTATTTGACTGTGTAGAAGGACGCCCTCTGTCCCCTCTATCTGGGAAGGGTTGGGGTGGGGGTAAGGTTAGGGGGTGGCTTTTGCCAGGAAATCTGACTGTAGCAACTCATTTACTGGGTACGCCGATTCTACCCCCGCTAGATGGGGCAATTCTGGCGTTAGAGGATGTGACTGAAGCGCCTTATCGGATTGACCGCCTGTTGACCCAGTGGCGGATGAGTGGCATGTTACAAAAGGTTAAAGGTATTGCCTTGGGACGGTTTAGCCGCTGCCATCCTCCCCAGAATGTGCCAAGCTGGACAGTTGAAGAGGTATTACGCGATCGCTTAACGGATCTGGATATCCCGATTGTCTCCGAGTTACCCTTTGGTCACGATGGGGTCAACGCGGCTTTGCCTGTGGGAGGCGAGGTTGAACTGGATGGAGATCAGGGAACATTATGTTGGAAAACTTCATAAATAATTCTCAACCCGAAATGGTAAGCTAACAGAGCGCTGAAAACTTTGTATAGGGTAGGTCTAGTATGACTGGGTTAACCCAGGTTCCTTATTTATTACGAGCCGCTCGTGGTGAAAAATTAGAACGTCCGCCGGTGTGGATGATGCGACAGGCGGGTCGATATATGAAAGCCTATCGGGATTTACGCGATAAGTATCCCAGTTTCCGGGAACGCTCCGAAATTCCCGAAATTGCTATTGAAATTTCTCTCCAACCCTGGAAGGCGTTTCGTCCCGATGGGGTGATTCTATTTTCCGATATCCTCACGCCTCTACCGGGAGTCGGTATTCCCTTTGACATTGTGGAAAGCAAAGGTCCGATTATCGATCCGCCGATTCGCTCTCAAGCACAAATTGACGGGCTTCATCCCTTAGAGTTAGAAAAGTTAACATTTGTCGGGGAGATATTACAAGCGCTGCGTCGGGAAGTCGGGAACGAAGCCGCTGTCTTAGGTTTTGTCGGTGCGCCTTGGACGTTAGCCGCTTATGCGATTGAGGGCAAAAGTTCCAAGAATTACTCGATTATCAAAGGGATGGCATTTTCCCAACCCGCCATGCTGCATGAATTTCTGGGGAAAATCGCTGATGCGATCGCGGTTTATGTACGCTATCAAATTGATAATGGTGCCCAAGTCGTGCAATTGTTCGATTCCTGGGCGGGTCAACTGAGTCCCCAAGACTACGATACCTTTGCCTTACCCTATCAGCAGCGCGTGGTTGAGCAGGTGAAAGCTACCCATCCAGATACGCCTCTGATTTTATATATCAGTGGGAGTGCGGGTATATTAGAACGCATGGGTAAATCCGGTGTGGATATTATCAGCGTAGACTGGACAGTGGATATGGCAGAAGCGCGACAGCGGTTAGGCTATCATAAGAACGTTCAGGGGAATATGGACCCAGGGGTGCTATTTGGGTCACAGGATTTTATCCGCGATCGCATTTTGGATACAATTCGGAAAGCTGGGAACCGAGGTCATATCTTTAATTTGGGTCATGGTGTCTTACCGGGAACCCCAGAAGATAACGTCAGGTTCTTCTTTGAAACAGCGAAACAGGTTGATCAATTGTTAACTGTTCATGCTTGAACTATCTTAAGCAACGGGGAATTGGAGAAGAAAGACCCAATGCTAGGCTCAAGCACATGGTTTGTAGGGGCGGGTTTAGGAACTTTAGGCGTGGCTACTGATGGTAACGTTTATGCAAAACCCGCCCTTTCCTAATGTAGGGACGTGGCACAGCAAAATGGTGGAAGAGATTTTACTGTTAAACTGGGCGCACGTCTGTGCGCCCCTACAGGTTGTTAATTGATCCAGGTGGGTCGATCTGACAAGCCTAATATTCACATATTGTAATATCGGTTGAGTTAGGATCAGATTATCAAAAAATCTAAAATCAAATGACTCCCAAGCGAATCTTCATGACTGGTGCTAGTGGTTGCATCGGTCAGTATGTCGCCGAAAGTTTAATTCAACACACGGATCACGAGTTGTATTTATTGGTCAGAAATCCCGATAAATTAGGATTTGACTATCATGCTCGTCCGGGGATTACGATTTGTCAAGCTGATTTACGGCAGATTGATCAGTTTGGTGATTTACTCAAAACAGTAGATGTTGCAATTTTGGCAGCAACAGCTTGGGGGGGAGTCCAGGAAGTTTTTGATATTAATGTGGTCAAAACCCTGCGATTGCTGGATTTGCTGGATACTCAACGTTGTGAACAGGTGATTTACTTTTCCACCGCTAGCATTCTAAATCAACAGAACCAGTTACTCAAGGAAGCTGGTCAACTGGGAACCGACTATATCCGTTCCAAATACGACTGTTTGCGGCAAATCTCAAAACTCGCGATCGCGCCTAAAATTACTACCGTGTTTCCCACGTTGGTACTAGGGGGAGATGAGCATAAACCGTATTCCCATATTTCATCAGGGATTAAGGATGTAGTCAAATGGATGGACTTGATTCGCTGGTTCAAAGCCGATGGCAGTTTCCACTTTATTCACGCCCAGGATATTGCCCAAGTGGTGTGCTATCTGGTTGATCATCCTCCGACTCAGGAATTGACCACTAAAACGGGTGAAGGATTATCGACGAATCGCTTAGTCTTAGGTAATCCGCGCCTCACCGTTAATCAGGCGGTAGAGGAAGTCTGTGCGTATTTAGGTAAAAAAATTTATCTTCGCGTCCCCTTATCAATTGGACTAGCGAATCTATTAATTATCCTATTCCGGATTCAGATGGCGGCGTGGGATCGATTTTGCCTCAATTATCGCCATTTTACCTATCAAAACCCAGTGAATCCCCAAACATTCGGTTTACCCACGTACTGTCCCACCCTGAGTGACGTGTTGAAAATTAGTGGGCTTCCGTAGGGGCGCACCGACGTGCGCCCTTTACCAACGTGCGCCCTTTACCGACGTGCGCCCTTTACCAACGTGTATCTGTATCAACTTAAGCCACAACCCCCTCACCCCCAGCTCACAAGGGTAGGTTTTTTAAGATGGGGGTTTAGGTAAGACTTAGAAGACAGGTAGACCAGTAGACAAGGAAGAGTGAGAACGGAAAATCGGGCGTTTCGGCTTTTAGAAGTGAGTTTGACCGAACAAGATTCTGTACGGTTTTCCTTCCTTGTCCTCTTGTCCACCTTGCCCTCCAAGTCTTGCCCCAACCGCACAGTAAAAAACCTACACCTGTCAGCTCACCCCCAGCCCCTCTCCCACCAGGGGAGAGGGGAGCAAGAAGCAAGCGTTATTCCAGAGTTACTTTGGAAGCGTCTTTATGTGATGGTTCCCCTTCTCCCTTGAAACAAAATTTACCGACATGCATCTGCATAAACTTAAGCCCAAAAAAAGCGATACCTTGATCTAACCCCTCCCTAACCCTTCCCTTGCCAAGGGGAGGGAATTTCAAGGACTTTGGTTTTTAGGTCATCCTCCCGACATCCGATAACCCATACCCGACAAACTGGTTCAAAATGTAAATTGTTACCTACGCCCTATCGCTTGTTCTATACAATGGAAGAGAAAGAGATGGAATTAGCAGATGAACCCCTGCTCTCCATCCAGCTTTTGCAGATGATACCCTGGTCAAAAACGGTTCCTTACACAAATCTAAATAATCCTTCAGGAATCCGTCCCATGGGTGATGTAGATTAATACAGACTTTGACAAAGGTCACTCATTCCCCAAGAGGGTATCGCGTATACTATCTGCTAGAGGAGAAGCCCAGTCATCTAACCTGAGACAGAATTTAAGCCCAAAATGCTGATAATTCTGTAAAAACGGAAACTGGGGCGATGCGTTAGCAGTAAATCTCAGTAAGGGTTTCCTGGAAAAACAGGTAACCCTTCGCGGTGAGAAAAACGAAAACGCTGTTATCCGGTCATCAAGGGTGGGAATTCTAGTAATAAGTGATGACACACTTCGATCAAGTGTCGTTATCGGTCGTAATCTAAGAGATCACTATGCCAGCCACTCCTTTTGCCGACACTGAATTCGACCACGACCAACCTACCTACAGCTTGGATTTGCAGGATACCCACAGCGATATCGACAATTCTGTGGATGAATTCGTTGATCCAGATGAAGAGGATACCGACACGACTAGCTTTGCTAAAAGTGCCAACCGCCGTACCACTGATTTGGTGCGGCTATATCTTCAGGAAATCGGTCGGGTTCGTTTATTGAGACGAGATGAAGAAGTCTCAGAAGCCCAAAAAGTTCAGCGCTATATGCGATTATTGGACTTACGAGGGAAGTTCGCCACACCAGAGGAACCCGTTATTGAGCATTTCGTTCATTTAATCGAAACCCATGACCGTTTAGCCTCGCAGTTAGGTCATCGTCCCTCCTTAGAACGCTGGGCGACAACTGCTGGCGTGGATGTGGCTACCCTGAAGCCAAGTCTAGTAAAAGGAAAACGGCGCTGGGCGGAGTTAGCCGAACTAACCGTTAAGGAACTGGAACAGGTTCAAGCCGAAGGGTTGCAGGCGAAGGAACACATGATTAAAGCCAACCTGCGCCTGGTGGTGTCGGTGGCGAAGAAGTATCAGAATCGCGGGTTAGAGCTGCTGGATTTGATTCAAGAAGGTACCTTGGGGTTAGAACGGGCAGTTGAGAAGTTTGATCCAACGAAGGGGTATCGGTTTAGTACCTATGCCTATTGGTGGATTCGTCAGGGAATTACCCGCGCGATCGCGACTCAAAGCCGGACGATTCGCTTACCCGTCCACATTACCGAAAAGCTGAATAAGATTAAGAAAGCCCAGCGGAAGATTTCGCAGGAACAAGGGCGCACCGCCACGATTGAGGATATCGCCAAAGAGTTGGAAATGGATGCGCCCCAGGTGCGGGAAGTGCTGATGCGAGTTCCGCGATCGGTTTCCTTGGAGATTAAAGTTGGCAAGGAGAAGGATACGGAATTGGGGGATTTACTGGAAACTGAGGAAACCTCCCCAGAAGACGTATTGATGCGCGAGGCTTTACAGCGGGATTTACAGCAACTCCTAGCTGATTTAACCAGTCGCGAACGGGATGTGATTTGTATGCGGTTTGGTTTGGGCGATGGACATCCCTACTCCTTAGCTGAGATTGGGCGGGCGCTGGAACTGTCTCGCGAACGGGTGCGGCAAATTGAGGCGAAGGCGTTGCAGAAGTTGCGCCAACCCAAGCGGCGGAATCGGGTGCGGGATTATTTGGAAGCGTTGAGTTAGGGGATTTCCCACACATTGTAGAGACGTTGCATGCAACGTCTCTACAAAGGTAGATTTAGAAACCATCAAGATTCTGGAACGTCCACTGTGTCTCGTTCTGTGCGAATCCACTTATTCTCAGGTTTGACTAGAAATGCGAAATACAGGGGAATCCCAGTCGATTTAGTCTACGGGGACAGACTAAGTTTTTCACCCGAAACGATAGGACGGAAATGGTATCCTTGGGTGTAGGGTTGGGGGTTGTTCTAAAAGGTCAATGGCTTGAGTGGGTCTTTTGGACGTGTTAGCCCGTTGAGCAAGTTTCGCGATCGCGCCTTGATGTACGATACAGGCAGCATCCACGAGTACCACGATATCGGGTGGGTCTGTTGCAAGGTACATTATCCCATAGTCTAGGGCATATCCCTTACCTTGGCATTCTGTATCCTAGCATTACCGT
Organism: Coleofasciculus sp. C1-SOL-03; assembly: GCF_040220555.1. Taxonomy (NCBI): domain Bacteria; kingdom Bacillati; phylum Cyanobacteriota; class Cyanophyceae; order Coleofasciculales; family Coleofasciculaceae; genus Coleofasciculus; species Coleofasciculus sp. C1-SOL-03. The sequence continues at coordinate 69,448 of NZ_JAVJUO010000027.1, read as the reverse complement.
TGCGCCTAATTGACCTGCGATCGCGGCGGTTTCATTGGTATAGTTATCGGCAATAACTACCAGTTGTCCCGGGGTGGTTAGTTAGGGTAATATTGTGTTCAGGTTTGGGCAGTTACCAAATACCCCTTTTTGTGACTAACATTGGATTTTCTGAAATATCACAGCAACCCAACTGAACTCAACCATCCAAATTATAAGTCATCTTTAAAATGGTAGATAAAAAACTGAAAGTTTTACTGATTGTAAATCAATGCAATCCTAACGGACGTTCTGTACCGTTAGTTGGATTTAAGTTCTTTGAAAACATTAATAAGTTGGCTGATGTAACGCTCGTCACCCATGAAAGGTATCGAAATCGGCTGAAAAAAACAGAATATTCTAACATTGAATACATAAAACCTAGTAGTTTTATAAATAAATACTGGTTACTTAGCTTAAAACTAATTAAAATAACGAAGCAACAAGGAAATTGGCCCCTGCGTCTTACTCTAGATTTTCCTTTTTATGCTCAATTTAATCAAAGAGTTTATCACGAGTTTGCCCGCCAAGTCATCCGAGGAGACTATGATATAGTTCATGCGATAACCCCGATGATGCCTAGATACCCTTACAAAATAGTTAAGGCATGCCAGCATACTCCTTTTCTGCTCGGTCCAGTGAATGGAGGTATACCCTTTCCGCCAGGATTTAGAGAAAAAGCAAAAGAAGAATATGCTTACCTGAACTTTTTGAGAGCTGTTGGTCGAGCCTTAATACCGGAATACAAAGAAACTTATCAAAAAACTGACAGGATATTAGCAGGGTCAACCTATACTTTAAATCTCTTAAAGAATTTGTTTAAACTTCCAGATAGCAAAATTGGTTTATTTTATGAAAATGGAATCGACAAAGCGTTTCTGATCGAAGCGAAAAATAAGTTTCCAAAAAACAGAGATAAAATAAATTTACTATTTGTTGGTAGATTAGTTCCTTACAAATGTGCTGATATTGTTATCGAATCTATTAGTAAGCTGAGGCAATCAATTCAAAATAACATAGTTTTGACAATAGTTGGTGATGGCTCAGAAAAAACAAAGCTAGAAAACCTAGTGCAGAAAGTCGGTTTAAGTGAAAAGGTAAATTTCACAGGTCGGATTCCGCAACAGGAAACACTGAACTATTACAGACAAGCGGATATTTTTTGTTTTCCTTCAATTCGGGAATTTGGTGGCGCAGTGGTGTTGGAAGCTATGGCTTGTGGACTTCCCTGTATTGTGGCAAATAATGGCGGCATTGGTGAATATGTTACGGAGGAGACAGGGTTTAAGATTGAACCGCTTTCGAGAGAATATTTGACACAGGAGTTGACAGATAAGATTAAAATCTTAGTTGAAGATGAGCAATTGCGGGAAGATATGTCAACCAAGGCTGTTGAAAGAGCGAGAGAATTTACCTGGGAAAACAAAGCCCAAAAGATTGTTGATATTTATCAGGAAATGATTGAAAAAAAATGAATTTATCAAAATCTCAATTTGAACAAGCTTACAACCAAGTGATTTTAAAGAATGACTTTTTTGAAAGAGACTCATACTACATCCAATATAAGCCGAGATATTGGAATACTTTAAAACACATTTGTCAATGTACCCTACCTGATTCTGCTCGTATTCTGGAAATTGGGGGGGGGCAAATTGCTTTACTTTGCCAAAACTTATTTAACTATGAAGGAACTGTCGCTGATGTGAATGACAAATATAAACAGGGAATTTTAGACCAGAATTTATCATTTCGATGTTGCGACCTCTTACACGACGATCTGGAAGAACGGGATTATTATGATTTAGTAGTTATGTGTGAGGTTATTGAACATATGCCAATACCTCCCTATATTGTTCTAGAAAAAATCAAATCGTGGATTAAACCAGGTGGTCTACTTTTCTTAACCACTCCTAATCTGTATCGATTCAGGAATTTAGTTAGACTTGCCCTAGGGTTACGTGTATTTGACACCTTCCGTATTCCCGAACGGGGATCGGGAATTGGTCATCCCTTAGAATATAGTCGAGAGCATTTGAAATGGCATCTTGAAAAAGCTGGTTTTGAGTCAATCCATATTGATTTACGGCAACTTGACCATTCTGGTGCAACGTTATGGACACAGCTAGGAAGAATTATGGCTAGTCCTTTTTTACTGCGTCCGCTTTGGCGAGATAAGTTAGTTGTTTTTGCTCAGAAACCGGAGAAATCTATGCCAGTCGAGGGGGAAATCTAAAACTACTGTAATCGCTAATCCTATAAGGATTGAATTGACCCAGTAATCGCAGTGCCTAATCATGGAAAAATCAAAGTCTGTTCGCTTAGATCCAATATTTGTCATTGGTTACATGCGATCAGGTACAACAATGTTGCGTTTGATGATCAACAAGCATCCTGATTTGTTTGTTCCTAGGGAGTCAGCGTACTTTCAAAGATTACCAATGAAATATCCTGATCGGATGCATCAGGTTCAAGACATTGATAAGCTGGTAAAATCGGTACCGATAGGTTCTTATGGTCGCCTCTTGGATAAAGAGTATTTTAGAAAATTATTACAGGAAAATTTGCCTGCTGGTAATAATGTATTACTAGCCTGCTTGTATCAAGCCTATGCAGTTTCACTGGGCAATAATGATGTTCGTTGGGGAGATAAAAAGCCTCAACACTGGCAGTTCGTTTACTGTTTGCGAGAATGGTATCCTGACGCGCAGTTTATTCATATTGTTCGCGATCCCAGAGATGTCATCGCATCGATAGAAGATTACACAAGAAATAAAAATGTGAAGCTGACTAATCAACAGTATATATTTAATGGACAACTATTGCCATCTCATATTGTCTTGGCTTGGCATTGGCAATATGAATTCAAAACAATGAGTGAGCAGGCTCAAATTCTAGGGGATCAACGATATTTGATGATCAAGTATGAAGAGTTAGTTGCAGAACCTAGCTATCACGCTGAAAGAATTTGTCATTTTTTGAACTGCAAAACTGAGTTTATAGATGAAATGTTAAAATTCCGGGAGGATGCAAAAAACAAAAAGATACGAGATGACTCCAGTGATAGCATATCTCCTCATAACCTGGAGACAACGAAGGAAGTAAACCAGCAAAGAATTGGACGATATAAAGCTACGTTAACTGAACAGCAAATCGGGGATATTGAATTTATCTGTGGCGACATCATCAAGGAGATGGGGTATGAAGAAATTTCTACGAATATATCAGTGGCTAGACAAGCTTACATAAATTCTCTTTGTAATCTGCTACTGCTAGCTTGGAAAGGATTACGGGCAACTCGTCGGATCAGAGGAAGTTTATAGCCGTTCTCGTTGGGGTACAACGCAGATTTATGGGTAGGGTAGCGCCGAGTTTCGCCCAACCATCTCACAACTCCTCATTCGGAAACATCCACTGCATCTCGTTCTGTACGAATCCACTTATTCTCAGGTTTGACTAGAAACGCGAAATACAGGGGAATCTTCCACAAAATATAAAAGGGTACAGTTAAAAGGGTCTGTACAGGTATATCTTCACAGCAAAACTTAGCCCATGCCCCAATAATTGATAGTAGAATTAGTAGTCCTTCTAGCCCTACAGAAATAGCTGGTAGCCAGGATATTCCCAAAACCCCTGCTAGTACCGTTCCCGCCATCGCCGCTACCCAAATCATGACTAATAGGGAAAGAGGGGGTACAACTAAATCAAGAGCGATCGCGAACAAGTCAACCCGTCGCTGAAACACAGACTCAGCAAGGAGTCGCGGGACTTGGGTGAGTAAGGTTTGTAAATGTCCATGTTCCCAGCGGGTGCGTTGAGTTTTGGTGGCTTCCTGCTGCTGGGGGAGACATCCGGTGACTCTAGCGTCTAAACAAAATAGGGGAGAATGTCCGGCTATGGCTAAATCGATGCCAAGCTGCATATCCTCGACTATATTATTACTCGCCAGGGGCGCTTGGCGGATAACTGACCAAGGAAACGCCATTCCCGTACCTGTCAATAAGCAGGGGAATCCCAGTTGATTTAGTCCACAGGGACGGACTAAGTTTTTCACCCGAAACGCTAGGGCGGAAATGGTATCCTTGGGTGTAGGGTTGGGGGGTTGTTCTAATAGGTAAATGGCTTGGGTGGGTCTTTGGGAAGTGTTGGCACGTTGAGCGAGTTTCGCGATCGCGCCTTCATGTACGATACAGTCAGCATCTACGAGTACCACGATATCAGGTGGGTCGGTGGCAAGGTACTTGATCCCGTAGTCTAAGGCATATCCTTTACCTTGGCGTTCTGTATCCTGGCGTTCGATTACCGTTGCGCCTAACTGACGTGCGATCGCGGCGGTTTCATCGGTACAATTATCGGCAATAACCACCAGTCTGTCTTGGTCGGCTAACTGGGGTACTATGGTTTTTAGGGTCGTGCTAATTCCAGAGGCTTCGTTGTGGGCGGGAATTAACACGGTTAGGCGGGGAGGAGAGGCTGGGGCGGCTTCTGGGTGTTGACGCGGTGGGAAGAGGGCGGCGAAACACTCGATAAACAGCATCCCGATGGGGACGAGAAGGGAGAGTGCGATCGCCAATAGGACTATTTCCACGATAATAAGCCAGGGTTGATTGGTTAACATGACCCGGAAACCTCGCTGTGTCTGGAACTCTGGGGAATAGGGATAGTGCGATCGCTAGGAAGTGGTTTGGGAAATCGGTGTTTCCCAGTCAGAATTCTCTTGAGTTTCTGACTGAGAATGGGTAATAATTCTGGCAGGGACTCCTACGGCTGTTGCGTCGGCTGGCACATCACAAAGCACGACGGCGTTAGCCCCTATTTTGGCATGGTTACCGACCTTAGCCTCATAAAAGATTCTCGCACCCGCACCGATATCAACATGACCGCCGATTTTGATATCCTTACTTATGGTGACCTGTTGCATAATCAGGCAATTGGGTCCAATCGAAGCCTTGGGATGAATGACAACCCCATTGGGATGAGGTAGGAGTAGTCCCCCTTCAATTTGGCAGTCTAGGGGAATATCAGCGCCTGTGACCACACTCCAGAAGCGATGCTGGAGGACGTTAACCCGACGCAAAAATCCTCCAATAAGTCCTCCTTTTGCATGCCATTTTTGATACGCACGGATAGATTTGAGGAGTTGGCGGCTTGGGTCCCACCAGCGGCGCAGTTGTTCGCGACTCCAATCGGGTTCTGTTGCAGAAATATTGGGGACAGTGACGGATTTAACCATTGTCCTGAGTGTTTCGGGATTTTATGATCTTAGCAGGTACGCCCACGGCTGTTGCGCCTGCTGGCACGTCACAAAGCACGACGGCGTTAGCGCCAATATTAGCATCATCGCCGATAGTTACATTACCAAAGATTTTCGCACCTGCACCAACGTTAACGCGATTCCCTAATTTTGGCGCATCGAATGGATGCTCTACGTAGCGATTGCCCAGGGTAACGCCTTGACGGATAATACAATCATCACCAATGGTACAATCGCCGTGAATCACAATCCCATGTTGATGTTCGATGATCACACGACGACCCAGTTGAACGCTATAGGGTAATTCTATGCCGTAGGTATTACGGATTTTACGATACAATGCTCGGTAGAGAATACTAAATGGCGCTCGTAGGAGTTTGGGTTGAATTTGCATTCGCCACACCCCAAAGCGCTGAACCGCAACAGCGCGGAATCCGGGTCGAGTCCAATCGCGATCGTGGGCAATCCAGTCTTCTTTGATTTGTTGCCAGAGTCCGAGATTTTTAGGGACTGATTTGTCTATATTAGATTGTATCTCTGGTTGCGTGACCATAGTTTTTCTTGTTAACGGGGCGGTTTAAACCGCAGCTACACAAACTAAACCCGCCTGCGCGGGTTTCCACACCTCTAGTTTTTCGGTATTAGTCCGCGTAGGCGGACTTGGTTTGTCTAGCCGCGATTTCCAATCGCCATGGCTGAAGCTCCCTTCTTGCTCCCCTCTCCCCAGGGTGGGAGAGGGGCTGGGGGTGAGGGGGTTAGCGTTGACACGGATGGATATTATCTTACCCCTACGGGAGTGACACTATGATACACCGCCTTTGAGAAACACGCTATTGCGGAGGAAATCTCCCAGGAGTTGGGGCGGATCATTATCAGGTTTCCGTTGAATCACCCGGCGCAAGCGCCACAGGGTAAACCCTGAAGCCCACAACATATCAGCGCAGGAGGCGTACAGCCAACCGTAATTTTTGATAAAATACCGTCGTCGGGAATCAAACCAGTATTGGGGGCGGCGTTTTGGTGGGCGTTTGGTATCCGTGACACCGGAACTTTGTCCAACCAGGTGGACAACCCGACTGTCAGGTACATACCAGCAACTCCACCCGGCTTTTTTCGCCTGTAAGCAAAAATCCATTTCTTCGTAGTACATGAAGTAGGCTTCATCGAGTAAGCCTACCTGTTCAAAGACTTCACGGCGAATAATCATACTAGCACCCGCAACCCAGTCGGTGGGACAAGCTTGTTCGGGAACGGGGGGCCACACGACCCATTTTGTCAATACTTTCGAGACTAAACCGAGACGTAAACTGCTATCGAGTTCACTCAGGGCGGTGTGAAAGCGAAAGGCTGAACATTGGGGGGTTCCATCGGGATCTTCTAAACGACTTCCGGCGATTCCTACGTCGGGATGTTCGTTCATGAAGTTGACTAAGGTTTTGATGGCATTAGGGCGTGCGATCGTGTCGGGGTTGAGGAGTAGAATGTAGGGAGGGGGATTAGGTGACTCTAGGGCGGGACGAATGGCGGCGTTGTTGCCGAAAGCGTAGCCGCCGTTGTGGTCTAATGGCATAACTGATGCCCAATCACTCCAACCTTCGGTTTCTATGGCGGTGCTGATTTGTTCGACTGAACCGTCGCCAGAGGCGTTGTCGGTAACAACAACGCGAGTACCGGGTAAGGATGGGACTTCATCGACTAGGGAACGGAGGCAGTCGATGGTCATACCGGGGGTGCGGTAGTTGAGGATGACTACGAGTAGGGGATAGGGGTGATCAGGTTGAGTTGTAGTAGACATGGCAGAGTTGCTCTTTTGGGTGAAGCAAATGGAAATTTCACTCTAAATACTTCTTTAAGTTATTTTAGAAAGAATATGGGAGGTTATCCTATAGCGTATAACACAGAGTAGGTGTAGGGTAGTACTGACGCACTTCTTAGCCTGCTCTGTACTTTCTAATAAGGAACTTATCCTAACGGGCGTTTGTTATTACCAGTTATACCGAGTTCCCAACAGAGCATAAAGCTTTTCATTAAAGGGAGCAAAATAATTTTTCAGTAACTCTATTTTGGCTTCGTCATCAGGAGTTTTTGAATATTTATATTTACCTACATTGTGCTTTTGATTATGAAAATTATCAATCTTAGCCTGAGGAAAATTTTCGATCTTGAGAAAATCACAGACGCGATTGAGGACGGACTTCAAATTGTCACGAAATTGCTCAATGTTTAAGATTAAAATACTTTCTCTATCAAAATAATTATAGTAATTTTCTAGCTGTTCAACATACTTCCCCCTATCAATATAATCATAAGGGTATTTTGCCGGATTAAACTCAGGATTTAGCTCTTGTTCAATCGCTGTAGCAAAACTTCTTTTATCGGCTATCGCTTTCAACTGTTCATTAGAATTATTGACAAAACTGTGATGCATCTGCCATGATGAGTAGGCACGAGCAACAGGGTCTCTCAATACAGCGATCATTTTGATATTTCCTAAATCTTGTTTTATCAATTTAGGAACATGTTGAAAGTAGAGATAGCTAGGTGTCGCATCACAGGTCAGTTTGTGCTGCTTTTTCAACTTAGAAGGAAAATGTCCCAAATACCAGCCAAACCCGTAACGATAGTTTTCGCTTTTGTCAAAGTAGTGAATTTCTTTCCATGTATTATTCTCTAGAATTTGAGGATGTTGGCTCAGATAACGATACAACGCGGTTGTTCCTGCTTTTTGCGCTCCAATAATTAAAAAGTCAGGTTGGGACTTAAAAATTGGATAAATTCCACTTTTAATTAGTTTTTTAATCATTATTTATACGCTAAAGTATTTTATTGATAATCAGTCTAGCATAATAAATATTAATTTTAGTTCATACAAGCCAGATTATCTATCTAATTCATGACCATGAATTATGACTTGAGAACGTTGAATAAATATTCTTTTGATTTATCAATTTCTGGCTTGAGATTTTCATGAACCAATTGATAGTCAATATTTAATGATTTTTGCATGATTAACTCATAATCATTTAAATCTGATATCACAATATCTCCGAGTTCCAATCTACTTAGTAAATCAGCAACTTTATTAGATTTCGCTTTTTTTCCAAAAACCATAAAAGGCTTCTTGTATATAATAGAAAAAATGGAGCCATGATAAGTGCTAGTTATTACAAATGAAGCTTGACTGAAGTATCCCAACCATTTTTTTGGGCTGATATCAATCAAGTTTTTAGTGGCTGTAGGCATATATTTTCCTACAGAAATTACTATTAATTGTCTAATTTTTGCTACCGAATTTATGATGCGCTCTTGCTCTTTAGTTAGTCCAGATGGGATATATACAAGTAGGTAATCTTGACTAGAGTTGGGCAAATCTATGATTTCGTCATAATTGACTAAAAATGTTGGATCAACTACTATCTTAGCCGAACGGTTACATTCGTTTTCAATTAGTCGCTTACTATTGGTATCTCGAACTGAAATATCGTCAAACTTAGCAATATGATTACATATTGAATATTTATGTTCACCTAGATCGCTCGTGTTACCAAAGCTAGCGGCATAACTTATTTTTTTAGATTTATCGTCAACAAAATCCAAAAAATATGAAGGATCGAAGCCACGAATAAACGGATCAAGACACCAAACTTGATCACTGCCGCATATCACTAGGTCATAGGTCTCAGAATAAAATTTTAACCCTGATTTTCTATAAAATATTCGTGAACTCAGTTTAATCTTTTCTTGCAAAAATTTTCTCATATTCCACGCTTTCAATAAACTGTATATAAACCAGCGATTTTTGAGTAGTTTTTTATTATAGAAATAAATGGGAAATGTTTCTTTTAGATAGAAATAAACGGCACGATAGGGGCGATAATCAATAACTTCAGCTTCAAATCCCAAGCTTTTTACAGTACTCCATAAAGCGTAGGCTTGTAGAGTAGCGCCGTAGTTGGTCGTATGATGAAAAGTTAAAATTCCTACTTTCATGTCTTCTCAACTCAATCAACAGTAATTATTTCCAGTTCTGCCTTTTTTCTCAGCAGGATATGTAACAGTTTAGCTATAGCAATAAGTATAAGAATAGAATTACTATTCGTAGACTTATTTAGTATCCAATTCGTTGTCTTAGCGGAAAATCCTGATTGACCAATCCATAAACCTTTTAATCGCTTTAAAATGCGACTATCAGCTACCTTAAATACAGAGCCACAATTTGGGGCTGAATAGTCTTGAGCTTTTTTTGACCATTTACACCTCTCGGCTATGGGATTAGATTCTAGAGTAATAGGGTTAAAACCAAAAGTCGCACTAAGAATAAGACACGATTGACTCCCCGTAAATATCGTTTCTCTATAGCCTTTCACAATCTCTTTTTTGTTTAGAGTTTTTAGGCAAGAATTTTCAAAATCAAACACGACCACACTTTCAACGAAGTCATATATGGTCAACCCATGTCTTCTACCCCGACCGGCATTCATAGCCAGTGCCCCTCCAATGGTTGCTGGTACTGATGCCAGATAATAAAACGAGTTTAAGGAGTTTTTCTGGCAATATTTTAAGACATCTATTACCAAAACCGAAGAATAAACTTCTAATCGATTTTCAGAAAGAACATTTATAGTTTTAGGAAGCTTGTTTTTTAAAATCAATGATTTAATTTTTTTGTGAACGAATAAGGTGTTTGAACCGTTGCCTAATATATATATATTGCAATTATTTTCTTTTGCCCAGTGGCAATACTCGCGGAACTGGTCAATTGTTTCAAATTCTCCATAGTTTTCAAAGATATGTGAAGTTCTATAGAAAGATAAATTATCACTTGTAACCGTTCTAACGAGTTCCATATTTTTATCTAAGTAAAATAATTGATCGTGTTAAAAGTTAAGATCGAATAGCCAAGGGTAAACTGCTTAAAGCCGGATGCCCTCTAAACAGATTATGCCATATACCTAACCAATTTTTGGGGATTTCAAGCCATTCTATATCTTCCTGAAGTAATTCTTTATAGCGGCGGGCAACGCAAGCATAAGGTGATATAGTCGCGTATATGAGTTGATTGCCTTGAGCCAGCCAGGGCTTTTTAGCCATTACATGAATGATCGGAGGTACACCCCAACTAAGGCTCATGAGTCGTTGAATCGAACTATAACTACTAGGTATACCACAATGAGCAATATCCCGTCCATTTCTTAATAGCTTGATGGGTAGGTTTTCATACTGTTTAGAACCTAAAAGAGCAATCAAAAGAGCATCACTGCCTCTGGCATGTCTGGGTCGCTCGTTACGCGGACGAGCCTGCCAGGTTTTATATTCAGAAGATTCCATCATATTTTTCCACTGCTCAAGCAAAGGTCGATGGGCTTGGGTAACCTGAATACAACAAGCTGAAGGGTTATAAACAAAAGAGCGACCCGGTTCTAAACCCCAACCTAACGTTCGTTCATGAGTCTTGGATGGCTTGGGCAGTTCAGATGCCACAAGGACATTCGTTGGTTGGTCAAGGAGTATTTTAGGTAAGGGATTTGATAGAATCATGTCACTATCGAGCCACATTGAACGGGTATAGCCTCGGTCTAATGCCCAAAGCAGGGCATCTGCTTTCACATTAATTCCCGTGGCGACGCTGGGAGATTGCAAGTGCAAATGCGATGAGGCGCTATGAGAACTCACCCAGTTTTGGAAACTATCAGTTGCTTGAGGAGCAAAAATGTGAATATCAGCCTGAGGAGAGTGAGCGCTGAGACTGAGGAGAAGAAGCTTGAGAGCTATCTCATGGCTGGGTCGGTTTTCATATATAACTATCGCTGCATCTCTAATCGGGTTTGGCATGGGATTTGTTTTTTAGTTTTTTGTTTGAGATTAAATGTAGAAAAGGTTTGGGTGGAGCATGTACTATAATTACATGTATAACACGAGAGGGCAATCCATGAGTTTAAAGATTTTGTAAATATAAATAAGGCAATCAAATTTTGCCTAGAGAACACCAGTCTAGGGTATCGGTCAAGAAACTGGGTTTCTTGGTAAAATGCCGATGTTTCGTTGTCCTCCTTACGGACTACTTGACCTACGCTCTAGAAAACGAAACCGTTTGCTGAAGTGACGAAACAAGTAGCATTTGCTACCAAATAACCCAGTTGGAGGCTTGGTACAGATGTTCCAGCAGAACGTCTCTACTGACTTTTGACTTCTTGCGACGGCTCACTATGGCGACTAGACGGATGTGAGGACGTCAGTCAAGAATAAAGAAAATAGCACTCATCGTTCAACTGTGGGGTCATGGAAAAAAATTTCGCAATTGCTGCAAACCTCCGTAACTTCATGAGTCAAGTTGGGAGACAGTCACTCTATCACTACTATTTATGGCATTTTAAGGGGAAAGAACCTCCACTTAAACTTTTTATCCTGAGTCACATGCGCTCTGGCTCTTCCCTGCTCACACACATCCTTAATACTAATCCAGAAGTGTTGGGTTTTGGTGAGACTTTTACCCAATATTCATCAGAGAAGGATTTCTATCAATTGATGGCTGACGTGCATTTTACTCTACGCCAGTTCCGAGTATCGGAAACCTATCTTTTGGATAAAATTCTTCATGATCGCATTCATCGTCATGGTTTAATCAATAACTCCGATATTCTTAAGTCTGACAAAACGTTCGTTATTTTTTTGATTCGAGAACCTGAGTCTAGTCTAGCCAGTATGCTCAAGCTGATGCACAATTTAAATCAAGAAAAAGCTTTAGAGTATTACACAGGGCGTTTATTATCTCTGGAAAATCATGCTAAACTGATTGACAACAAAGAACGTTGTCTTTTGCTCACTTATGACCAACTATGTCATCAAACTGAGTCGGTTTTGAAAAGATTACAAGAGTTCCTGAATGTGCAACATGCCTTTTCGGAGCAATACCAGATCCTACGAACAACAGGTCGTAAATATGTAGGTGATCCTTCCGCTAACATACAAGCAGGGAAAATTATGAAAAATAATAAAAATGTAGATATCAGCATCTTCCCCAATATAATTGAGAAAGCAACGCATGCGTTCAATCAATGTTACGCGAGTTTATCTGACTATTGTTTGATGATAGATTCAGAATAATAATCTTTCATTCAGTTAACATCCACTCAAATTTAGTTCCTTTCAACATCGCTTCTAGTTCGTCGTAATTTTCCACAATTTCGCGGATGGGGAATGGATTGGTTCGCTGGTTGAGAATATCAACCGCCATCGGCTCGACTTGGATGAATTTGCATATCTTACGATAGGCAATACGGGGATCAGGAAGGATATCGTCTTCGTAGGTCAGCCAAAGTGACGATTTGTCCTCCAGCAGTGATTCGAGTTGGCGATAGGTTTGGTCGATTTCCTCTAAGCAATTGATTAAAGGCTTGGGATTGTAAACAATACCAAAGGCTACCTTGTCCAAATCCAGTCGCGTCTGGGTCAATTTGGCTTTACTCTTGGAATTGAGATGTCGAGTTTTAGTTTGATAGCCAAGAATTGCTGAGATTATCCGCCGGAGATAGTTTTTGCGCTCCAACACAATGAACCGTTCGACGCCTAGTTCCGGGAGTTCATTAACTAACTCGGGTAGAGTTTGATGGAGGATTGCCAGTTGCTGTTCGGGGTGGACTTTCACCTCAAAGCCGTAGAAGCGGTTACCCGCAACTAGCATTTGTTGACGGAAGAATGTTTTTGTATCAAAGGGTTTGAGTTGGTAGTTGTTGAAACTATACTCGTTGTAAACGACTTCACCATCCCAGTATATTTTTGGGTGTTGGTCAAGTAAGTTGCCAACAACGGTACTACCACATCTGCCGACGTGAAACATAGCAACGCTACCCAATCGCCAGTGAGATGGCAGCCAGCCGATTACTTGGTCGAAAGTGCGAGCCAGTTTTCTGGCAGGTTTAGCCCAGGTTTTCGGGAGGGTTGAGGTGATTGAGCTGCGTAGTTTTCGGGTTAGTTTTTGTGGCATTAGGCTAGCTATATGTTTACTTGTTGAATGGCGGGAATTCAGGAGTTTTTAGAGATATATAATTAGTAATGGCATTTTTTCGTAAAAATTACAAGGCGATGAATCCCTTAAATAAATAAATTTCCGGCAAACCTGTTGTCACCAACTACTATTTTTTCTAGAAAATAATGCAATTTATAAACCCTATTCCTAAGTCTCCTTAAATTCAATGTTAAACCTCAATCAAGTTGACAAATTGTAAGCTTTTAATACTCGAAGTGGTTTGGACAGACATTGGCTTGGATTTTTGGGGGGCAGAGAGTTTGAGGTCTTGGCGTCTATATTATTTATATTCTATATTATCTCCGTCCTCACCAGGTATAACGAGTCCCTAAAAGTTCATAGAGTTTTTCATTAAACGGAACAAAATAATTTTTGAGGTGTTCTAAGACTTGCTCATCGCCAGCACTTCTTACATAGGCAGCCGCCGCGTGCTTTTTCTGCTGAAACTGCTTGATTTTCTCATCCGGAAAGGGTTCGATGTTTAAAAAATCGCAGATTTGCTGGAGGGCTGAACTTAAATCATTGCTCAACTGCTCGAAGTTCAAGACGAGAATGTTATTTTTGTCAAAGTAGGTATAATAATTTTCGAGTTGTTGTACATACTTCCCCCGATCAATATAGTTGTAAGGATATTCAGGGGGGGGGAGTTCCGGATTCAGTTCTTGTTCAATGGCTTGAGTAAATGTTCTTTCATCGGCTCTCTCTCGTAAATGTTTGAGTGGGAGATTGGAGTAGCTATGATACATCTGCCAAGCTGAATAAGCGCGATCGACAGGATTTCTCAGGATGGCAATCATTTTAATATTGCCCAAGTCTTGCTTGATTAGCTGTGGGATATGTTTATAGTAGAGATAACTGGGTGAGTCTTCAAAGGTCAGTTTATTTCCTTTGCGGAGTTTAGAGGGGAAATGCCCTACATACCAGCCAAAACCCTTGCTGTAATTTTCGGGTTGGTCAAAGTAGTAGGTCTCTCTCCATTTGTGAGTAACTACGATTTGAGGATGTTGAGTTAAGTAGTGATACAGAGAGGTTGTAGCTGATCTTTGCACTCCTATTACCAAAAAATCAGGTTTTGACTTAATCAATGGATATAGTGGATAGACTATCTTTTTTAGGGATTGTTTTATCATTGCATCACTGTTCTGTCGCTGATAGTAACTTGTCTCGATCAGGCTTCATTATTGCCAATTATAATGAGTACCTAAAAGGGTATAGAGTCTCTCATTGAAAGGAGTAAAATAACTTTTTAATAACTCCATTTTCTCTTGATCTTCAGGGGTTTTCGAGAATTTATACTTACCAGTATTGTGCTTTTGATTATTAAAATTATTTATCTCATTTTCGGGGAAGTTTTCTATATTCAGGAAGTCACAGACGTAATTTAGCACTGTTTCTAAATTCTTCCGGAATTGAGCAACATTCAATACTAAAATACTATCTCTGTCGAAATAATTGTAATAATTTTCTAGTTGCTCAACATACTTTCCCCGGTCAATATAATCATAGGGATATTTGGCTGTATTAGACTCAGGATTTAGCTCTTGTTCAATCGCCTCAGCAAAACTTCTTTCATCTGCTATGGCTTTTAAGTTTTCATTGGGATTATCAGAAAAACTGTGATACATCTGCCAGGCTGAATAAGCACGAGAAACAGGCTCTCTTAGTACAGCAATCATTTTAATAGTTCCTAAATCTTGCTTAATCAGCTTAGGTATGTGTGGAAAGTAGAGATAGCTCGGTGAGGCATCACAAGTTAGTTTATTTCCCTTGGAAAATTTAGATGGAAAATGCCCTAAGTACCAGCCAAAACCTTGACTATAATTTTCAGGTAAGTCAAAGTAACGAATTTCTTTCCATGTTTTGTTTTCCATAATTTGAGGATGCTGACTCAGGTAGCGATAGAGTGAAGTCGTTCCCGCCTTCTGCGCTCCGATAATTAAGAAGTCAGGTTTCGACTTAATTATGGGATAAACTAATCCTTTAACCAATTGCTTCATTATTTAATTTTCTTACCTACCTAGAAGTATTTTATAGCTAAGCTAGCTATATACCATAAGGTGTCATAGCTAGCTAGACTGAATTTGCTCAATATACACAACTTATTTATTTGAAGTGTACCATGATTTTGGCTGGGGTAGACAGAGGTTCGCTGACTGCTTTCGCGGCTAGATTAGTCCTTGTTCTTGTCTTTATTTTTTTTCTTCGAGTATGCCCTTTTGAGCAAGGGAGCAAATCCTAACGCTGTTCCTGTACCAAGGATGGTGAGAGGTTCAGGCGCTGCGGGTACTTGCGTAATCACACGAATCGGGTCCATTGCTGAGTGAGTTGTAAACGACACTTCTAATACATTTCCCCTATCTCCTGTAATCGTCGCGATATCTCGAGGAAGTGAGGGTTCGTCTAAAGTGCCAATCCTAGATACACCCCGATCATCTGGGAAAAAGATATCGTTAGTAGGAACAATAAGACGGCGATCGCCCATTAGACCAATAATAGGTGTATCAAAGGTAATAGTAGCACTTGCCTCTACTCGCCCTTCTGAGGGGGTTGGGTTCCACATATATATAAAGTGGCTATTCACCCGAGTCCCCTGTTTGATCGTATCTAAATCTGATAGCTTGTCCCAATTTGTCGGATCACTTATCTCTATATCTCGAGGCAATACGACGTTCTGTTTTTCGTCAAATGCTAGCAAATGCTTTTCCCTTGGTGTAGCGAAGTAGTTATCGAGGAGCCAAAAAGGAGTGTCAAGTATTTCTACTTGTCCTTTTGTCCCTATAATGGCTGCATCCGCTGGATGAGCCGCTAGGACGGTAGCGCTAAGAGCGGCTAAGGGTAAACCTTTAACGAGGGTATTGATTATTTTTGTTTGTGTCATATTGGATTCCTTTGACTACATTTAGGATGTCACCGCCCCCACAACTCAGGCAATGAGCATTTTGTTGAATTAATCATCTTTCTAGCTCTCACACCTCCCCAGTGGGAGTTGTTACAGAATCCAGAACTTCATCTTAATTCTTACAGCAGTTTCACGACGATTTACTCTAGCCTTAGTGGTAACTTACAGGCAATCCGTAAATGACCTACTGACTTTCTATCTAGGATAGATGCTAAACTCCAGGTTTTGTATAAAGTAACGGTGAAGAATACGGCTTTAATCTTAAAGACACTGTAAAGAAATATTGACTAAACAAGTGAGGGGCAAAAAATATAGGAGAACCCGACACCAATACCAGTACCAGCGCTCTCCTTTGACTTCCTGTTGCGCTACCCTCTGATCGGGTTACGCATGGTTGACTATCCCCCTCAGGTATCTGACCCATAAACAACAGGTTCACTGGTGCCCCCCTCTGAAGGTTTATCATTAAATTCTCTGGAATTGGTGTTCCCATAGCGGTAAAGGCTTACCCTGCAACCATTCCGGAATTGGCGCTCCCATCAAGTCCAGAATCGTTGGTCCCAAATCCATGACATGACCCTCTGATAAACTCGATCCAGCCTCAATACCCGAACCCAACGCCATAATAAACCCTTCTGGACGATGACTGCCTCCGCGATAAGGCGGTAGAGGACCAAACCGCCCATACTCAGGACTATCCATCACATCCGTAGGATACTCTTCCTGCCATACCACAATTAAATCAGCATCGGGCAACTTCGGATCGCGCTCATTCGGATCATTCCGTGTCCGCACAATGCGCTTAACCATCGGTATCCCCTTACGAGCATCTTTAAGCGCATAAAGCTTCTCACACAGCTCATCACATAGAGCATGATACTCCGACGGCGGCACAATCCCTTGCGGTTCTCGCCCCTGAAGGTTAATCCGGACATACCCCTCAGCAAAACTGGGTAAGGCAAATGCCTTCATCGAGTGCCACAGGGGTTTATACCATTGAGCTGGATTCCACGGTACCACTCGCTCCCCTTGGCGTTTGAGTTGGAAGGATGAAATTAAATCCGGTTCCTGAGTAGAATCAAGCCAAGGTTCAATCAGCTTAAACAGTCGAGACGGCGTTTCCCGCCGCAGAAAACGCCGAATGGGATTCGGATCATACTTGGTTCCCCATAAATGCCGCTCCCACCAGTTCCACTTCATCTTGGTTAACGGGGGTGGCAAGGGATCTGAAACTTTTCCATAGCCAAGTCCCCATTTACCGGGAAAATTATAGCGGTAAAGAAATTCAGGCAGATAGACAAAGCTGGGTAAATCAATGGTAGCCGTTCCCGTACCATGAGCAGAGAAGATCACAATATAGGCATCATCAGGCGCCTTCGTCAAAATCTCCCCGATCGCACGATCCATGTCCTGGTAAACTGCCAGCAAAGGGTCATGGGAGATACGGGATCTTAGAGATTCATATAACGGATGATCCGGTTGGCTCAAGTGCCAAAACAGATGACCCCCAGAATGCGGATCATTGAATACTGTCAAAAATAAATCCCAGTTTTCCCGTTCTAGCAAATCCTGGCAAATCGCCGATCGCCGTTCAATGCCAACCTTTAACCGTTCCTCAACCTGAAAGGTTTTCGGCAAATCCAGACACACTGAGTAGTCGTTGTGCAATGCTGGACTCGCACCATGCTGATCAACCAACTCTTGATACAGGGTTTCCGGTAACGAACCCGTATCCACTTGCGGCGAGTGCGCTCCCCAACCCGCCACCTCTACCCCATTTATCTGATCCGTCAGCCGCACCTGGGGAACATCGAATGCGGCGACTCGATACTCCTCACCCAAGGCGTAAAAAGCGGGATACTCTTGAAAATCATACGCCGCGCGGGTTTCAAAGTTATACGTTCCTTCCCGCAATCCCATGTGCGCCCAAAACCCTGTTTTCTGGGGTGGATTCCCGGTGGCAAAGGTTGTCCAGGCGGTTTCCACATTCGAGTCTCGGAAATTATCCAGACGCCCATAGATTCCCTGCTGCCGCAGACGGCTAAGATTTTTTAGGTATCCTTGCGCCATCCACTTTTCCAGTAGGGACGGTTCAGCGGCATCTAGCCCGATGGCGATAACCGGATGCTTGCCCTTTACCATGAAGTTAGCCTCGGTTGAGTGCAGTATTCTGTGCCTACAATTTAGCAGACAATAGCCGATTGAGTAAATATTGTCGATATTGATACTATAGAGTGTGGCGGCTGGCAACAGTGCTGTAAGCACTGTGGAATAGGTTGTAGTGGCGTGGCACACCTTATTTGGTGGATTAGAATTGGTTCGTAGTGAGGGCTTCAGCCCTCTCCAGCTAAGCGTTATAGCACTCTTCGTGCTTACTACACACAAAACCCTATTTTAGTAGTAACCCCCAAAGCTTTGATATACGGTGCGTTACGCTTCGCTAACGCACCCTACGGGTTGACACAGTACCTTTATAATCCAGTCCGCGCAGGCGGACTTGGTTTGTGTAGCCGTGACTTTGAGTCGCCAGGGCTTCTTGATATACGGTGCGGTGCGTTACGCTTCGCTAACGCACCCTACGGGTTGACACAGTACCTTTATCATCCAGTCCGCGCAGGCGGACTTGGTTTGTGTAGCAGCGACTTCGAGTCGCCAAAGCTTCTTCTCAATCCAGCATATCTCCAATGATCTGAGACATTCTTTCCCCCCACTTATCCCAGTTCAAACGCTGATCATATTCCCGGCGACAAGAGTGAACCAACTGCTCATAGCGATTCGGTTCTGAAACGATATCGGCGATTAAACCAGCATACTCCGCTCCTGACGCCGAAAGCGGTAACATATAACCATTTTCTCCGGACTTAACTATCGTTGGTATACCACCCACATCCGTAGTCAACACGGGTAAACCAAACGCATTGGCTTCACAAATCACAATGGGTGAACATTCAGCACGAGTGGGAAAAACAAAAAAATGGGACTGCAGAAACAACTCATTCAGTTTCTGTCGCTGCTGCGGCACATTTTTATTTAAATAAGGAATCACCTTCAGTTTCTCATGCTTAACTGGCGGCACCGTTCCCACAACCACCAGTTCCGCCTCAACCCCTTGTTCAAGTAACGCCGTTAGGGTTTCAAAGACAATCGTTCCCCCCTTCCTCTGCCAATCTTTGCCCACAAATAACAACTGACAGGGTGAAGCCAGTTTTCGAGATAGGGCTTGCTCTGCCAAAGGCGGGTCATCTAAATTTGCCCCCAAGGGAATTATCTCAATTTTAGTTGCATCCGCCTGATAATCCTCGATCGCCGACTGAGCTGCCCATTCTGAGGAATACACTAACTTAGTCGCTTTTGATACCGCTATCTTTTCTTGCCGATCTTTCCATTCGATCTCTTGCTCATCTAAATCTAAAGGATAATATTTTTGATATAATTTTAACGTCGTATCTGAATAATAAATAATTGGTAAATTGGTTTGAAAAAAACTCAACTCCTCTGAAGCAACGGGAGCAAAAAGCAGATCACAATTTCGTTGAATAATCTGCTTTTGTACCTCATAAGCGAATTTGGTATACTCAACCAGGTAATCAGGGGAACCTATTTTCCCAGACGACTTATCTTTCCTTGCCCGGTTCCAAATCTTCCGCCAGCGATAAGGGGTTTGGGGATTGCCTAAATCCACCACCTGAAGCTCTGTTGCTTTTAATGCCCTGTACATCGAGTTGAGAGTCCCCGAAAAGGCATTTCTATCTAAGTAATTACGAGACGAGAAAAATCCAACTCGATGGTTTGGCATTGTTGACCTACCTGAATAGTTTCCGACAAATCCTCTTTATTTTTTGCTCAAACTATAACGCGATTAAGTAAAATATTGTTTAAGGCAAACATTTTTAATAACGGCGTCAGCCTCCTAACTAACGTTTTCAGCCGTTTCCGGCGATGGCTACTCCCACCACTGAGACAGAGGACTGCTATCCAGAATGCGCTCGACTAACTCGATCTGCTCTGGCTCTAACTTCTTATACCATGCCGTCGCGATCGCGGTGGAACTTGATGCACTTTTGGCTATCTCCGCTTCGATGTCCTTTGTCCAGGATAGATGACATTTATCATAAACATGCTTCGCCACCTCAATGGGATTTGCAACTAAATCCTCGTAGACTAGCTGCACATAGTTGGCACGTCCCTCACCTGTAGTATGAATGGTTTCGCTAGCATAGCGCCAATACCACAACTCCGATTCCTCGACAGACATGGCGTCTATATCGCCAAACCGTTCAGCCCACTCCGGTTCATAGTTTATAATCTGCCTAAGGCGTTCCCGGTTATTCTGCTTAACCACCGTAATATCCTGATCCGCCCAATAGCGACGACTCATCGAATTCAAAAATCCACCCGGATGTCGGACAATATGAATCACCAGAACAGTAGGACGATTGCGTAGAACCCAATCCGCCCAGGCTGGCGCCATGTTAATCTTTAAAACAGTCAACGCTTGCTTCAAGGCATCTGGGTGAGCAAACCACCAAGGAACGAACCATTCCGGTTGTCCTAACCAAGGAAACACAGGGGAAAGGAACTGACGTACCCGACGTTTCCCCAGAATCAAACCACCGCCTAACCGACGCACAGGTTCATAGATATGGGACTTCCGACGAGTGCCAATTCGGTCGCGATCGCCCATACTTAAAGAAACTGAGGCAACCGCTTGATCCCACTCAGAGGGAAAAGAATCATCAAGGGGGTATCGGACAGTCGGCGAGGGGAATTGGGCGAGAGGGGAATTTTCCAACTCATTCGGTTCATTGCGACAATGAGTATCGGGGCTAAGGTCGAGGAGGTCGAGTAACCAGTTTGTCCCCGAACGCCCTTGTCCTACGATTAAGATGTAATCTGACATCCTCGCCTCCTTTTCTTGGTTTCACAATCATACCAAGTTACAGTTAAACTGTTCGGCATTTAAACCTTAATGTCAATAATGACGAAATCCTTGTAGTGCGAGCATCTTGCTCGCTACTAATACCCAATTTAAATGCATGATATTATGTCCGGTTGAATACTCACATTTAGTTGGAGACAAGGCAGAGGGCAGAAGGCTCCAGGGCAGAAGGGAAGGAGGAAGGTTGCAAGGAAGAAGGATATTACGGTTATTTAGGCGGACATGATATGACAGCTTAAACAGATCAGGCACATCTCTACACTACTCCTATCTTGCTCCCCTCTCCCAACGTTGCTATGCATTACCCACATTTTTCTTAACATTAGCGAGAGCGATCGCTCTCGCCCTCTCCAACCCCCATTCCTACATAGCAAATTCTCAATAAATTTAAGCTTTTATCAAGAAAGGTTTGTGGTAATTTGTCAAGTATATTGGAATTCCTTGACTTTGAAAGCCTTGTGAAACAAGGCTTTCAGGATTGTTAAGAAAGATGTGTATAAAGGATAGCCCAACGTTGGGAGAGGGGCTGGGGGTGAGGGCGTTTCCCGATCAATTCCGAACGTATGAGCTTAAGTTAATATGGATAGCAAGGTGAGCATGGCAGCGCAAGTCGGTTGAGTCCTTGAAACGTAGGCTCTCGCCTTCTCGTTCGCTTTTGGCGTTTCCGAAGGGTAGAGTATACCCAACTTAGAGAAAGCCTGTTGGGTTTCGCTATTGCTCTACCCAACCTACTTGAACGTTTTGTGCAGAACTGACATGCTCCCCTAGCAAACCTTGCGCCCCAATATGTAAATGTAATGACGTTTGAGGTTTAATCTAGCACTACTATTGCCTCTTTTGGATTAACGCAGACCTTGCCACTAATGGGTGATTACCTCTCATTTTTTTATGAACCTTTGTCCCTTGCAGTACAAATCCTGCTATTCCCCCACTAACCAGTGGAAAGACTGGGTTAAACATACTATTTATCAGATTATCATTCATATACAGCGTTACAGTAACTGCCACCGCAATAGCTGGTGCGACTTTAGGATTAAACCAGTATTGAGCCGGATAACGCCAACACAAGACTACCACAGGTAGCAATAGGGCGGCTGTTATACTGAATATGCCCACTAACCCTCTATTGCCAAAAGTAATCATCCAAAAACTATCAGTGATGGTCAGATCTATAGGTTCTCCCCATCGATTATACTCATACACACGGTTTCGGTTCCATCCGCCCCAACCAAAAATTATCCGCTGCCTTGCCTTTTCTCCCAAAAGTTGCTCCGCATCAAATCGGAATTCTAATGAACTAGCTCGTTGTTCATTGGTTATCTGGCTCACAAAGGAAAGAACCTGATCCTGCTGTTGCGGTGTAAACTGTCCCATGGCTACATAGGATTGGTAGAAAAAGATACCCCCAATCAGAAGTAATAAGGGTAGGGCGGTGCGGAGCCAGCGGGCGGCAAATAGGATAATCAGTCCAAAGCCACACAGCAACAATGCTCCCGTTGATTTACACAGGATAAAAGTAATCAGCAACAGGGGTACGAGCCAACCTATGGGTATTCCCCAGACTTTTTTAATCACCCCGGCTTGCCACAGCCAAATTCCGACTAGGGTCGCTGCCATCATCCACACGCCCACGGCTAAACCGTGCTGCATAAACACTTGCGGTCTAAATCCGCCATAACGCATGGTTTGTAGAAAGCTATGGGGAAAGTAACCATACACCATTCTGTGTAGTTGGGGACTCATGCGAACTTCGTACAAGCATAAAGGCACATAAACCATGCCACCCAGGAAAATGGCAATTGCCAACAGACGCAATCCTTTAAGATCGTTGAAATAGATGCGACCGAGAAAATAAGGAAATCCCCACTGTACCGTTTGACTTAGAGTTTGTGAAAGACCATCATAAAGTCCCAAGCCATTGCTCAGGGATGAAGCTAAAGGACATACACACCAAATTAGCATTGGCAGATCAAGCCAACGGAATTTAAAGGAATGAAAGCGCCCCACATCAAAGATGCAAGTCGCTAGCAAAATGCCATAACTTGCTGCTGATACTCGGTTATAGTCCGGGAAACCGATAAACGAAAATGCTGCTCTCTGGGGTAGAAATAGCCAAGCGCCGATGAATCCAATAACCACTGCCTTCTGTACAGGGAACCGAGTAAACAGGTACAACAGTAGTGGTATCCAGGCAAGCATTGCCAATTGAGCTTGGGGAGTCATTATTTTAGCTTCAAATAAGCGGTAATTGAGCTGTTTTAAGCTTAACAAATACTTTCTAGTTTATCATTGATCAAGGTTTTTATAACATTTACATAACCTAATTTGTATGGGATAAGCTCGAATAAATTAAACCCTCCTATCTGTGATATCAGTCTAAAATCCAATGCTTAATTTTGGAGTAACAAAATCGTTTCCATAGCTTAAATGTAATCTTTCCCAGTCGGGTCTTATTGCATTGAAGCTGAGTCAACTTGATCTGCATCTGCCTATCGAAAGGAACGGTTTGCCGACGCAGCGCATCAGCGGCAATCCATTGTCCAAATGCCTCAGCCGAGTCAAACTTGAGGTTTCTGGCGCTTAGGGCTGAATCGGGTTTTAGACGCCCTGATTTGGTTTTGACATTCATTGGCGATCGCGGATCATCCATATTGTGAGCGTATAGCAAGGGAACCGGATATCCATTAACCAAACCATCCACAGACATGGTAAATCGAGCCACAGGAAGACCATGACGGGTTTTTTTATGGTAGCGAATCAGGTAATCGCGTCGCGCTAGAAAAGATTGCCCCTGAATTCCCATACAACGGAATACCCGTTCACCGGATAACTCTATAATATTGTGTTGGGCAAGGGTTTCGTTCCAATCTTCCGGCATGAAAATCCAGCAGCCTAACATGCCAAACTTTGGTTCTTTGCGGATCATTGGCGCGATTCGCTCCGTCCAACCTTCTGGTAGAAGGATATCATCATCAATCTTACCAATGACATCACTGGTAGCTGTTTCAAAGAACCAGAGACAAGGCTGGTACTGAACAGCATTTTCCGGGTTGAAATGGCGCTTGACCAGGCGGGGGTCGTTGATCGAGGCAATCAAGTCGGCTGTGCCATCTGTAGAGGCGTTGTCCCAGCAATACAAGCGAAAGTCTGACGGATCGGCTAAAAGATTCGGCAGTGTCTTTTCCACATACTCTCGGCGGTTCCATGTAATTAGCAGTAAGTCTACGGGTTGAGACATAGGATACAGAACTCATAGAAACGCCGATTAGGATTTAAGAAGACTCCTTTTGGGTAAGGGTGAGTTGTATTAAAATGTTATCGGTGATACCTTTTTTATAAACGACTAAACCCGCCCCGACCAGTCTTCTAAAGATTTTCTGTAAGCAAGGCGATCGCTCTGGTGGGTACCTTACACCATTTTAGTGTGCTATTCCAGTAGTGGTATGGCACACCGATGAGGTACATTCTCGTCACCCTCGTTTCCTGTTCTGAAAAGGGATTCCCCCCTATAAAACGTTAGAAGCGTCGTTCTAAAACGGCAGGCAACAAAGGAAGCCTACTGGACTGACACAGCTAAAATTGTGGAATAGATTTGACGCTTAAACTGGGCGCAAGCCTTGCGCCCCTACAATTCTAATCTACCATTTTAGGTGTGCCACGACAGTAGTGGACTGACACAGCTAAAATTGTGGAATAGATTTTACCATTGAATCGGGCGCAAAGCTTTGCGCCCCTACGGTTTCGGGGCGTAATTCTAATTCATCAAATAAGGTGTGCCACGACAGTAGAGTCGGTGTAGGAGGACGTAACTCAGTGATGCGAACGTTTACGGCGCTAAAGCGCAACTACGAACCTATGACTTGAAAAGCGCTGTAAGCTAAATGGCGCTGACTCGCATAGACTGGAAATAAATGAATTATAATCGCCATAGCGGTTAGGACGCATCATTTGGTAGAGACGCGCCATGGCGCGTCTCTACAACAGTTCGTTTGTCCTAATTGATGTGTCTACGGCTATAACTCTTTGAACCCGTTTCAACGGGTTTCAGCTTTGAGCCAGTACTTTAGTTGAGGGCTTAAGTCTAGGTCACCATCCACGCAAAGCGCAGGCAAAAACTTTCCATGATTCCACCGCCAGGGGTTGTCTGGCTAAGGCTAAGAGCGCGTGCTTTCTTGCTGTTGCCAGATTACCCGATCTTAATGCCCACCACGTCCATTGACGGTGTAAGCCGCTGATTGACTTGGACGGTTCACTGCTACTATCCGATAGGATGGGCGGTTCCAATCCTCGGCGCTGATGGGCTTCTATTGTGGCTAAATGGGCGCACTGTTTTTGTTCAGAACGCCGAGAGTGACCGACACTCGTGGGGTACAAGCGGAATTTCATCAGTGTGTCTGGCAGATTGGCGAGTTTGCCAACTTCTGCGAGTCTTAAGAACAGATCTCGATCCTGTGCGTAGGTAAATTTTTCCCGATAACCACCAATGCTTTGCAGGACACTACGACGCATCATAACCGCTGGATGACCAATAATCCCAGCTTGACCCGCCATGTATGCCGCATCAATTTCTTCATGAGTGGTTAGTTTTGAGCAGGTAAAAATGGGCATCCCTTCAGGATCAATGACTAACATGCGACAACCAACGGCTACATGGTCAGGATTTTCGTCTAGAAACGCCACTTGTTTGGCAAATCTATCGGGTAAGGCAATATCGTCAGCATCCATGCGGGCAATATATTGTCCTTGAGCATAACTGAGTCCTTCATTGAGCGAAATCGTCAGCCCCTTATGCTCCCGGCTAATCAGTTTAATCCGCTCATCCTGCTTTTGCCACCCTTGCACTATGGACTCAGAGTTATCAGTCGAGCCATCATTGATGATGATAAATTCCCAATCCGTAAATGTTTGACTGAGAATACTTGCTATCGACTCGTTTAAGTAACGAGTGCCGTTGTAGACCGACATGATAACACTGATTTGGGGCGGCATAAGAATGGGGTTAATGATATTTGGCTAGAATTACCATTTTTCCGCAATTTTATACTGAGTTTGGGTTAGCCACGTATTTTATATACTGCACACGATCACAATCTGAGTAAGCTGTCATGCATTTAAATTGGGTATTAGTAGCGAGCAAGATGCTCGCACTACCATCCTTTCGCCATTATTGACATTAAGGTTTAAATGCCGAACAGCTTATTTGTCATAGTCCTGAGCGAAGCATCTGGTGAGATTCTTCACTCCGCTTCAGTTCCTTCGCTTCGCTCAGGACTCAGAATGACAGATTATGACTGTGCAGAGTATAATCCAGTCCGCGTAGGCGGACTACCCTTCGGGAAGGCTTCGCATACATTTGTGTAGCAGCGATTTTAATCGCCGTGGCAAAGAGATTCCTAACGACTGGACACAACTGAATCAAGGAAAGAGAATAACAGACTTTGATTAAGCCGTGCCTCTTCTTTGAGTTTATACCAATTCTGATCACGAATGGATACTTGACGGCGACTACTTTGGATGGCACGGTCTATTTTTTCCATAACTGTATCTTCAGTTACATCGTTAAGCCTGGTGCATTGTGAGGGGCGATCAATCTGTCTGTAGAAACGAGGTGTTTTTTGATGATTGGCAAAGGATTCACAGTAGACACCTAAACCGTAAGCTACGATGCCAACATGAAGCTTGGGGGTTAAAACGGCTGATAATTGAGAAATTAATGCCGTCGTTTCCCATAGTCCATGGAATGGAAATTCTAAACATTGCTTGCCCGTAGAATTCTGAATTATGTGGGCTAAATTGTTACAGGATTTTTGGGATGAATGAATATCCCCATCATCTGAAAAAAGGATGGGGATAACATCTGAAGCTGAAGTCAAAGACGCTAGTAAACTTTTTCTCAATAACTCGGCTTGAGGATTTTTTCTCAGATAAAGGGAGGGTTGATGAATTCCCAATAATACCCTTCCTTTATAGGGGGCTAAGCGTTGAGTCACGACCTCAAGTTCAGCGGTGGGAATATCTGTTTCATTCAATGCCAAAGCCGCATCTGGAGCAACGACTATATGAGAATGAATACCTAATTCTTCTTGTAAAAATTGCTTTGATTCTATGTTGCGAACCGATAAGACTTTGGCATTTTTGACGATGCGTCTGACTTCCTGTCTGACAAAGATATTGGAAAGGGGTCCGGCTTCTACTCCCAGTATTGCATAAGAAATCTTCCGCCACAGACAAATTTCAGCAGGTAATACATGTAGGCGAAAGAATCGTTTACTCCATTTTCCACCAAAAGTCTTATTGCGGTTACTTTCAGGTTCGCCGAAATATCCTCCTCCGGCATAAATTAAAGCTTGCCAACGTTGGCTTTGTTCTAGACCAATAATTGCCTTAGGGAAATGAGTCCTAAAGCTATCTCGATCTGGCTTGGGTACTAAAGGATAGACAATGGTCTGATTGACTTTGCTTTTAATCCAATTCTCAAAAATTTTGATTAGCAGTAAGTCGCCAAAGTTATTATTGTAGTAAGCCCCATGAAGAGAAATCATGACATTTTTGTAGCTGTTATTTCAAAAGTACGGGAAAAATAGTGCAGCGCGGCTTCAAATACTAACCAGTTAACAAGCTCCTTAAAAGCAGCTACATTATGTTCCTTATAGCCTTCTGCCATCTGCCTTCGGACTTCTGCCTTTACTAGCATGATTACGGGCTTTTTACTAATTGACTAACGATTGGACAGCTTACCGTCATATCTGTTGGTCTATTTAGACCAATGGGATAAATCTCGATTTAGAAATTCAGACAGTCTTTGATTCGGTTCCTGGAATCTCTCTAACAACATCTGACGGGTTTCTGGAAGCATTGGCTGAGGGTAGTATTGTTTCTTAACCTGTTCTCCGTAAGCGGTCTTCTTTAACATCTGGTAGATCTGATTTTTCCACGACTGAGGCAGCAACATCCTCATTGAATTCGCTCCTGGAATTTTACGCAAAGGAGCAAATAGCTTGGAACGATGAATATTTTCCAAATGTTGACTTGCTTTATTGGCAGCCACCTCATTTTCTGACATCACATCAATTCCATCATCAATACCAATAAAATTGAAAACTTTTTTCAAGGTATCTTTAGGCTGCTGAACCAAGTCATCCATTAACAGGAAAAGGAATGCTTCCTTAGGAAAAAACTTGAGATATTGTTCTATTTGTAACATATAATTGCTGCCATCTAGGGAAACCGTTGTTTTTTGAATATGCTCTTCAAACGTTTCTTGAAAATTTAATTTGCGATTAGTGCGATTAAGATGTACATAGTAAGAATATGCCCGATCTACTGGATGTCGCATAATGTAAATCATCTTTACATCAGGCAGATGTTTAGCGATACGCGCTGCCGATTCTGGAAACTGCGGATACTTGGTATAGTCTGTTGTTGCCTCACCACAAACTTGATCAGGTCTAGCCCGACTGAACAGTGAAGCATACCAGTCAATTCCTTTGGCATAAATATCATCGCGACTAAAAAAATTAGGTTCTTTGTTTCCTTTTTTGCCCAAAATATCACGATCTTTATATGGGTTATAGAATTGCGGATGCTTACATAAATACCTAAATAATGTTGTTGTTCCGCTCTTAGCAGCACCTATAATTAAGAAGTCAGGTAAGCGCATATTTTTATTTCCGAGAATGTTGAGTTTTGCGTTATGTAAAACGGCTCCCAGGTGCGTGAGGTACACCCAAATGTAGGGGCGCAAGGCTTACGTCCTCCACATCCACACAAGTACCCCATCCTGATGAGAAATGCTATATTACGTGTAAGAACTAACTTGAGCAACTAACAATTCACTTAACTAAGATCAGAATTATGTACAATTAGGCGAAATTTTACTTCTTGAACATAATTTGTCATACCACCACTTATTTATGTTTCCAAAACTACTTCCTGATAACTCCCCGACTTAACCACCCTTCCCTTCTCCAACATATATACGCGATCGCAGTTCTCCACCGTAGACAGCCGGTGAGCAATCACAATCAGGGTTTTCGTCCCCGCCAGAGCGTTAATTGCCGCTGTCACCCGACTCTCTGTCTCATTATCCAATGCCGCCGTCGCTTCGTCCAGCACCAAAATCTCTCGCTCATGATAAATCGCCCTAGCAATGCCAATCCGTTGGCGTTGTCCCCCTGACAAGCGTACCCCCCGTTCACCAACCCCTGTCTTTATCCCATCTGGCAATTGCTCAATCAATTCCTCAAGCTGCGCCGCTTTAATTGCCTTATACAATCGTTCCTCATTAATCTGAGCATCAGGAACACCAAAAGCAATATTCCGTTCGATTGTATCATCCGTCAGAAAAATAGACTGAGGAATATACCCGACCAGATTTTGCCAAGAGCGCAGATTCTCATAGATGGATACACCATCGACTTTAATATCTCCACTCTCTAGCTCCAAAAGTCCTAATATCACATCCACTAACGTCGTCTTTCCTGCTCCCGACTTACCAATTAAGGCAATGGATTCTCCCTTCTTAATCTTAAAAGAAATCTGGTCAAGCGAGAGTTCTGAAGCCCCCGGATAACGATAGGTTACCTCAATCAGCTCTATTTGATTCGCGAAACTCAACAGGTTCCTATCTTTATTTCCCCGCTTAACTTGCTCTTTCGCTGTTGAACCGTTTAAACTCTCTAAACGATTGTAGACTTCTCGTTTCTCTATCTCCTTGAGATCCAAGTAGAGCATATCCAGCGCATGGCTAGACGTTCGCATTTTTCCCATTGCACTAATAAACTGACTGGATGCTGGAATTAAGCGCACTGCCGCCACAGCAAAGACTCCCATCACAGCGGTCAAATCTTGCCCACCCTCAGTAAAGAAAATATTGAACAGAGAAACAAAGAGGACGACAAATACAATTAAACAGGTTTTAATAAAAATGTTCGGTAATAAATTAGACGCTTGAGATAACGTAGCCGCCCTAGCGTATTTGCGAACTTGCTCATCCATTTTATTCTCAAAATAGGATTCACAGCCAATTACTCTGGTCTCTTTCAATCCGCCTAAACCGTGATTGACGGTGCGAATCATTTCTCGCTGAGTTTCAGATTGGGTTCTTCCCCACCGTTTAAATCGATGTCCCAATTTATTGAACAACAGAAATGTGGGTACTAAAATTACCAGAATCATCACCAATAGCAGGGGGCTGCTAAAAGCCATTAACCCCATTAAAACGCCGACCACAATACCGTTCGTTGTAAACAGGAGTAAGGCTAACAAACATCCATTCGTAAACTGATTCGTTTCACTAATAATATTCTTGATGATGTTGGCTGTATTTTGTTTTAAGTAAAATGTATAGGGGGCTGTTAAATAAGCTTTGAGTAATCGGGCGATCAGTCGGCTCTTTTGTTGATGAGTGTATCGGTATACATAGGTTTGAGCAAGGAAATATAACAGGGCTTGAATACAAAAAATTATAATAATGACAAATCCAACGATGGGAATGAATTGCTGAGGTGATTCAAATCCTGACCTTCGATAAGCCCAGTTGAGTACAGTAACACTCTGAATCGATTCTGGGTTGGACGCTAGGCTGATGAATGGTCCTACTAAACCAATACCAAAGGCTTCGAGAATCGAGGTAAAGATAAATACCAATAAGAGGAAGATCAGACTTTTCCGGCTTCCCGTTAAAACATATAAAACTTTGGAAAGATAGTCAATCATCTGGATAAATATTTTTTAGATTAGTGCCTATTTACATGAATTGCCGGGGATGGGGAAGGGCGCAAGTCTATGCTATTTACCTGACCAACCGCCAGCTAGGGGGAAGGGCGCACGTCTGTGCGCCCCTACGGATGACCTTTTTTGATAAACGGGATTTTCTTTGATCGGCAATACACATAGAATGCTGAAGGTGGGTTGGGTTATGACCACACTGTTAGCTTTATGGTGGAAGGCTGTAGCTAAATTCACTGACAGTCGGGTAGGGTAGCCAATTTATCCTATACTCTCCTAATTTTAGAGGATAAATAGCTCAACTGTTAACCTTGTCTGGGAAACACTTTTTGTCACAGAGGGTTGAGGAGAGGGCGACCCGAACCCATTCAGTAGCTGGAGTTGTTAATTAGTGCAAGCGGGTCGCCCCTACCTTACTTTTCACGGTATGTGGTGCAACGGAGGGAGGTAAGTTTTGACCCTTCGCTTCCCTCGATGACATGGCATCTCTGGTGTGTAGGGGCGGGTTTCACGACTATCTTTTCGGTTTCATCCAGATGTGACTAAACCCGCCCCGAATCCGGGTTCTAGATTTTGTAAAAAGTCAGGTCGCCCCTACAGGTTCACCCCAGGTGTTTTTGGGCGACTAACGTAGATCAAACCAATTCTATTTGCGAGTCATCGCCAATCATAAACCGCAACGCCTTAGGACGCCGTGGCGCTACACTCAAGTTTGCTCGTTGTCCAATCACGCTGTCCACAATCCGCTGCTGTACACCAATCACCTTCGCCCCCTGTAAAATCACACTATGCTCTAAGTCGGTATCAACCAGCGTAACCTGGTCAGCTACACTACTATAAGGACCAATAAAACAATTTTCCAGATGACAATTGCTGCCAATCGTCACGGGTCCGCGAATCGTACAGTTGACCACCTGGGAACCCTGACCAATCTTGACCCGCCCAATCACCTGGCTAGTTTCATCTACCTCACCTTGGACAGCGGTTTCTAGCAGGGTATCTAAAATAACCCGGTTGGCTTCCAATAGGTCATCCTTTTTCCCCGTATCCAGCCACCACCCTTGTAACTGAAAAGACTCCACCTTTTTCGGTTGATCAATCAGATATTGAATCGCATCGGTAATTTCCAACTCCCCTCTAGCCGAAGGTTGGATATTCGCGATCGCCTGGTGAACTGTGTTAGAAAATAAATAAATCCCCACCAGTGCTAGATTTGAGGGCGGCACTTTGGGTTTTTCTACCAACTGCAAGACTCGCCCTTCTTCATCCACCTTCGCCACGCCAAATGCTGTGGGATTAGGGACGGTACACAGCAGGGTTAAAGCATCTAGATTTCTTTCGTGAAACCGTTCGATAAATAAGCTCAAGTCACTTTGTACCAGGTTATCACCCAGATACATTAAAAAGGGTGAATCCCCAAGAAACGGCTGAGCAATCTTAACCGCATGGGCTAATCCGGCTGGTTTATCCTGGAGGATATATGTAATCTTAGCCCCAAAGCGATCGCCTGCTCCGGTTTTGCTCTTAACTTCTTCCCCCGTCTCTGGACTAATAATAATCCCGATATCGGTAATTCCAGCAGCGACAATTGCCTCAATTCCGTACCATAAAATAGGTTTATTGGCAACGGGAACGAGTTGTTTTGCTCCTGTATAAGTTAGGGGTCGTAGGCGCGTCCCTTTACCGCCGGAAAGAATCAGTGCTTTCATAAGAGTTGCTGAGATTGGCTGGAGTATAGCTGGGAACTAAATCATTCCCCGACACCCGCCAAGAACTCAAGTTCTTGGCTTATAGCTTAAGTCGTCTCAAGACGACTATACTTTTTATCCAGTCAGCTTTAGCTGACTTTAGCTTTTAGCCTTGGGTTTAAACCCAAGGCGGTTTAATGCTTCTGATCATAAAGTTGTTTCAGCATTCGCCGCAACGCTGTGCGCCAATGGGGAGGATGATTCCCTAATACAGCCGATATCTTTTGAGTCGAGAGAACTGAATAGGCTGGACGCGCTGCTGGTGTGGGGTACTCAGCCGTAGTAATTGGTACAACCTGCTTGACCTGCAACGGGAAGCCAATCTGTTGTGCTTCCTCAAATATAGCCACAGCAAAATCATACCAACTGGTGACACCGCTATTGGTCAAGTGATAGATACCCGTCAAAGGATCGGATTTGAGAGATTGAGCCAACTGCGCGATCGCACTTGCCAAGTCCCCCGTCCAAGTTGGTGTCCCCACTTGATCCACAACCACTCGCAGTTGATCCCGTTCCGCCCCTAGTCTGAGCATCGTTTTGACAAAATTGCCTTTCCCTTGCGCCCCATAAACCCAAGCGGTTCTGAGAATCAGGGCGCGATCGCAGTTTTTTAGCACGCCCTCTTCTCCCAATAGCTTTGATTGACCATAGGCATTGATCGGATCAGGAGTATCGTCTTCAGTATAGGGTGTATTTTTTTTACCGTCGAAGATATAATCAGTGGAAACGTGAATTAACGCCGCCCCCAACTGCTGCGCGGCTTCTGCCATAATCGTGGGCGCTGTACCATTGATCGCATTTGCCCGTTCAGTTTCGGTTTCCGCTTTATCCACGGCGGTATAAGCAGCCGCATTAACAATCACATCAGGTTTAAATTCACCAATAACCTGACGAATTTTATCCGGTTGCGTTAAATCCAACCCCTGACGGTCAACCCCCATCACCTCTCCCAGGGGGGCTAAGGTTTGTTGTAGTTCACTCCCCAGTTGTCCAGCCGTACCTGTGAGTAAGATTCGTGTCATGGATACAGTTCCGCTGTTTTCAAGGATTGTCCAGCTTGGTCTTTTGCCGATAAGATCGGCTCTGTGGTCAAATCCCAATCAATACCTAACTCGGGATCATTCCACAGCAATGTCCGTTCATGCTGCGGCGCATAATAATCCGTGGTTTTATACAAAACTTCAGCCACGTCGGAAACCACCAAAAAGCCGTGGGCAAATCCTGGTGGAACCCAAACCTGATGCTTATTTTCCGTACTCAATAGACAGCTTACCCATTGTCCAAACGTGGGAGAACTTTGGCGAATATCTACCGCCACATCTAATACTGTCCCCACAATAGCCCGTACCAATTTCCCCTGAGGTTGCTGGATTTGGTAATGTAGCCCCCGGAGAACATTTTTGACGGAACGGGAATGATTATCTTGGACAAAGGTAGCGCCGATATTCGCTTTTTCCATAAACGCTTTCTGATTGTAGCTTTCCAAGAAAAAACCACGCTCATCCCCAAACACGCGAGGTTCTATAATGACAACATCTGGAATTTTAGTGGGAATAATTTTCATTTAGCCTTCTGGAGCTATATATCTTTGCCGAAAAGGAGTCGTGCCGGAATTGATAGTACACCTCTAGAATAGAAGTTAACTGAGTCAATTGAAAAGCTACTGAAGTTAAGAAGTGTCAACGACCCGTCGCTAAAAGCGAAGGCTTCTAAAAGCTCAAGTTGACCAGCCTAAGTGCTACGCGCACTACGTTAACGGTAAGTGTTAAAGTTCCTACCTTGGGATGCGTGCCAGTTCTGAGCTGCTAGAACCAAGTGGTTAAACAGGTGTAAAGGGTTAAGCCAGTGCTGCTTGGAAAGTACCGACCGTTAACATTGGCGAGGCAAACATTACCCCGGGAACGGGAGTTAGGGGCAACCATACCCCAAGGGGGAGCAACCATACTCCCCCACCAAAATTGTTCAAGGAAAGTAGTACATCCTGCCCTGCTTTCCTCCCGTCGCTAAAAGCGAGGGTTTCCAGCAGGTTTTTTAAAGATGACCCGCATTGGGGTAGTCACCATTGGCAGAAATGAGGGACAGCGACTGATCCGTTGCTTGAAATCCGCGATCGCACTCCTTCCCCAGGATACACCCATTATATACGTGGACTCCGGTTCCACCGATGGCAGTGTAGAAGCCGCTGAATCCCTGGGTGTTCAGGTAATCAACCTGGATATGTCCCTCCCGTTTACCATGGCGCGGGGACGCAACACGGGATTTAGGTATCTAGTCGAACAGTTCCCCGATATCAAATACGTCCAGTTTATCGATGGCGACTGCGAACTTATCCCCGGCTGGATTGAACAAGCCATCGAAACCCTGGATAATGATGATAAATTAGCGATCGCCTGTGGACGACGGCGGGAACGCTTCCCGGATGCCTCAATCTATAACCGCCTCGCTGATATGGAATGGAACACGCCTGTGGGTGAAGCCAAAGCCTGTGGTGGGGATGCTTTAGTCCGCGTTGATGCCATTCGAGAAGTGAACGGCTACAATGAATCCCTCATCGCTGGGGAAGAACCAGAAATGTGTATCCGCCTGCGTCAACGGGGCTGGAAAATTGCCCGGATTGATGCCGATATGACCTATCATGATGCGGCAATGCTCAAGTTTAGTCAATGGTGGAAACGCTCTATCCGAGGCGGTTGGGCAATGGCAGAAGGTGCGGCGATGCACGGTAAACCACCAGAACGGTATATGATTCGGGAAAGTCTCAGTGGTTGGATATGGGGACTATTTCTCCCCCTAATTGCTATTGGTCTTGCCTGGTTCACATCCGGGCTAAGCCTCCTCCTATTTCTCGGTTATCTCGTCTTAATGGGACGAGTCTATCAATATCGCCGAAACTATGGTGATCCCCCTGCCCATGCTCGATTGTACGCGCTTTTCTGTGTCCTCTACAAGTTTCCCCAAGTCATCGGACAGATAAACTATTGGTTAACCCGTTGGCGAGGTAAACCAGCAACGCTGATTGAGTACAAAACGCCAATCATTGAAGGAATCGAACCTTAATTGGGTTAGGAGTCGGGGAGAATGGCAAATGCAGCAGAAATACCATCTAAGGATTTCCAATTTTATTCTCATCCCCAACATCAGCAGGATCAGTGGGTTATCGGTGAGGTATTTCCAGGTAAACGCGACGGATTCTTCATTGATGCAGGTGCTGGACCCGATGGGATAAAGTATTCCAATAGCTACGCCTTAGAGAAACAGCTTGGCTGGAACGGTATCTGTATCGAACCCAACCCTAACCGATATCAAAAAGTCCGGCAAAACCGTTCCTGCTATGTTGAACCCGTTGCTCTATGGGATGAGTCCACTGAACTACAATTTAACCTGAATTTGGATATACCTGGCACTAGCGGTGTGGTTGAGGAAATGAGTCAGTCCCATCGCCGCCTTTATTACGGGGATCAGGTACGATGTCAAGACATTACTGTCAAAGCCATCCCACTCTCAGACTTACTCAAAAAATATAACGCGCCCCAGTTCATTAACTACCTGAGTATGGATATTGAAGGGGCGGAATATCGGGCGTTACGGAATTTCCCCTTTGATGAATATAGGTTCGGGTGTATGACCATTGAGAAAGGTTCAAAGCATTTGCAGAAACTGCGTCAGCTTCTGTTGTCCCAGGGGTACAAGCTGGTTAAAGTTAAAGGAGCAGACGATTACTGGGTTCATTCCAGCTTAGACTATCACTTCCCCTTGAGGACAAGACTTGGGGTGACTATGCGACAGTGGGTACAACGGATACGCCCTCTTAGCCCTTGGCGATGAAACTTGTCAACCCGTAAAATGGGGTTTGACTGTTGACTGGCGGGTTGTTTCTGCCACCCTGGACTACATATTTAACAAAACCTCGGTAACGAAAGGAGTAGAGTGTTCATGGCGACAGCGCTGAAAGCAGCAGTAATTGGCACAGGGGGAATCTCGAAGGAACATTTAAATTTTCTGCAAAAGTCTGAACGGGCGCATCTGGTTGGTGTCTGTGACCTTTCCCCAGCGGCTGCGAACTATGCCTGTCAACGGTTTGGCGCTGACTCGGCTTATTTAGATTATCGCCAGATGCTGGAAAAAGCCAAGCCGGATGTGGTTCATGTTCTTACTCCGCCTCAAACCCATAAATCTATTGCTACCGATTGCTTAGAAGCAGGGGTTCACGTCATCTGTGAAAAACCAATTACGCCAACTTATGCCGAATTCAAAGAACTGTGGTCAATTTCCCAGAACTGTGAACGCCACCTAATCGAAGACCAAAACTATCGCTTCAATGAACCCATCCTCGCCATTGAACAACTGGTTGCAGCGGGAACCCTGGGTGAGGTACAGGAGGTAGAAGTCCGCATGTCCCTGGATATCCGCAGCAATAGTCCCTACGGCGACGCCAATCTCCCACATCCCGTTCACAAACTTCCCGCTGGCGTGATTCATGATTTCATCACTCACCTCTCCTACCTCGCCCTGCGTTTCCTACCCGATTGTGAACGAATTAGCGCCGCTTGGAGTAATCATGGCGGTGATAGCTTGTTTAAATACGACGATTTTGACGCCACTATCATTGGCGGTTCAGTGCATGGGCGGCTGCGATTTAGTTGTTATACCCAACCCGACTGTTTCATGGTTACAGTACGCGGCTCAAAAGGTTATGCTGAAACTGATCTGTTTCAACCATACCTGCGCTGTGTCGTACCTCGCTCCGGTGGAAAACAACTAACTCCCCTGATTAACCAGTTTGTCAATGGATGGGAATTCATGAGCGCCAGTTTGATCAATTTTCGCCGTAAGATTCTCCAAAAAACGCCCTACGAAGGGTTACAGCGGCTACTTGACCAAACCTATCAGGCGTTAATCGAGGGGAAGCCCTTACCCATCAGTTTCGAGGACATGGAACGGACAAGCCGTCTAGTTGAAGCCTTGCTTGCGGAGGAAAATCGCCGATGAAGTTATTGATCACTGGTGCATCCGGTTTTCTGGGAAAATATATTGTGGCTGCAGCCCTACGCCAAGGGCATCAAGTCCGGGCAGTCGTCCGCCCCGCTAGTGACGAAACCCGTCTACCGTGGCACAATCATCCAGAGGTAGAGTTAGCTCGTATTGATTTGCGTCAACGGCGGGGAATTGCCGATGCACTCCAAAATGTGGACGCGGTGATTCATCTGGCGGCTGTCAAGGAAGGAGATTTCTACACCCAGTTTGCGGGTACAGTTATCGCCACGGAAAACCTGCTGGAGGCGATGACACAGGCAAATGTGCGGCGACTGATTGGGATTAGTACGTTCTCGGTGTATGACTACCTGCATCGGCGTTCCGGAAGCCTACTGGACGAGGATTCCCCGATTGAACCGAATCCGTTACAACGGGATGAATATGCCCAAACCAAGCTAATTCAGGAACAACTATTCCGCGAGTTTGAACAGCAGCAGGATGGACAAGTCACCATTATCCGCCCTGGTATGGTGTATGGACGAGATTGCCTCTGGAATGCTAGCCTAGGCGGTCAACTGGGTGAAAATTTATGGCTGCGGATTGGGGCGTATGCGAAAATGCCCTTGACGTATGTAGAAAACTGTGCTGATGCTATAGTGGCAGCCACTGAATACGAAGAGGCGATCAGCCAAACCATCAATATTGTGGACGACAATCTCCCCAGACAGCGTACCTACGCCCATGAACTAATCAAGCGCATGGACTCACCCCCACGCACGATTCCGGTGAACTGGACAGTAATGCGACTGATTGCTAATCTAGCGTGGTTTGTCAACCAGTTCTTTTTCCAGGGTCAAGCTAGACTTCCCGGTATTTTAGTACCCGCCAAGTTACATGCTCGGTTTAAGCCATTACGATATAGTAACAAACGGGCAAAAGAAATCTTGCACTGGACACCCAAATACTCCCTAGAAACCGCGATTGAGCGCAGTTGTAGTGATGTCGAGTTACTCGATGTACCCCATCAGACTCCAGCATCACCCACACCTGTAGTTCGTAGTTCGTAGTAAGGGCTTTAGCCTTTCTTCCCGTTCGTAGTAAGGGCTAAAGCCCTTCTTCCACAGGTAATCAATCCCAAGTTACCCTGTGGTGGGCAAGAGCAACGAACGATGATATCAAGGTTTAACAGATTATAAGTCTTGCCCACCCTACATGAATATCTTCTTCCATACGGGTAATAAGTCCCAAGTTACCCTGTGGTGGGCAAGAGCAACGAACGATAATATTAAGGTTTAACAGATTATAAGTCTTGCCCACCCTACATGAATATCTGGCTTTCAATTTACATTAATACCAATGAGGGCGCACGTCAGTGCGCCCCTACCAGTGTCTCTTTGAGAACATAAGCTAGCCAAACCCCTCTTTTTTTCATCCCTGAATCCATGCGAATTGCCTATTTAACCGGGATTTATCCTAGGGCGACTGATACATTCATCCAACGAGAAATCGCTGGCTTGCGAGAGAAAGGTGTGGACGTATCCACCTTCTCGATTCGTCGTCCCGGTGATGAGCAGATAGTCGGTACAGAACAAAAGACTGAGCGTGACCAAACCTTCTATATCTTACCCCCAAACCCGATCGCGCTGCTGTTTGCCCATATCCGGCTTCTGTTCAGTTCACCGATACGTTATTTCAAGGCATTAAAATTGGCATGGTTAACCAACCAACCCGGTTTACGCGGCACACTTTACCAACTATTCTACTTTGCCGAAGCGGGTATTCTGGCACAACAGATTGGGACCAAGCAAATTCAACACCTGCACAACCACCTAGGAGATTCAAGCTGCACCGTCGCCATGCTAGCGGCGGAACTGGGGGGCTTTACATTCAGCTTCACGATGCATGGTCCCTACATCTTCTTTGAACCCTACCGTTGGCGGATTGATCAGAAAATCACGCGATCGCTCTTTGTGATCTGTATCAGTCATTTCTGTCGTAGTCAAGGGATGCTGTTTGCCCCTACTGACACCTGGAATCGCCTGCACATTGTCCACTGTGGGGTTGATCCCGCTTTATTTAATCTAGTTTCCCACAACCAACCCGGTAAACGACTGCTGTATGTGGGGCGACTCTCCGCCGCTAAGGGGTTACCTGTCTTACTCGAAAGTCTGGCGGCGTTAAAATCCTCCCACCCAGAGATTACCCTCACTGTTGTCGGTGATGGTGAGGATCGGGAAGAACTGGAACAGATGACAGCAAGGCTAGAATTGAATGGTAATGTAAAATTCGTCGGGTATCAATCTCAGGCAAAAGTTAGGGAGTATATGCAGGAAACTGATGTATTCGTCCTCCCCAGTTTCGCCGAAGGTGTCCCCGTTTCCCTGATGGAAGCCATGGCAGCGGGTGTCCCTGTCGTCGCCACCCAAATTGCGGGGGTGAGTGAGTTGGTGGAGAATGGCGTGAGTGGCTATATTGTACCTCCAGGAGATTCTACCACCTTGGCTGAGCGAATTAAAATATTACTCACTGAACCTCAGCGACGTACTCAATTCGGTGCTGCTGGAAGAGAAAAGGTGGAAACAGAATTTAACCTGAATCATGAAGTCGCCCGCTTGTATCGGGTAATGACGGCTGCCCTTGATGGTAAGATTGAATCTATTCGCCCAGAGGCTTTTTGAAGGTTGGGCGGACGCAAGTCGTTCATTGATTGGTGACGCCTTCAATTTAATCCCTAAACTCGCCCCTACCAATGATTGATGACGAATAAAATCATATTAGCTTCTGATGCTTGCCTAGAATCACAAACCTATAAAAATAAAGGTTTAAATCATTTTTATTAACAAGATTTAACCCGAAATAATATAACCTATCGTAGGGGCGACCCGCTGCATAAATCAACAACACCCATCCTCTCAATTTTATCGGGTCGCCCTTTACCAAATTGGGTTGGGTTATCTTATCCTGAACCCTATTGTTCATTTAGCGGTGGGGAGGGCGGGTTTCGTTGTTCAGTTATCGGTAAATAGCTGAATTTAATCCCTAAACCCGCCCCTACCAATGATTGATGACGAATAAAATCATATCAGCTTCTGATGCTTGCCTAGAACTGAAGTTCCCCCAGCCTAAAAATCAAAACTGGCTCACCGTGCGGCTTTGAGCGATTTTTTAGTCGCCCTACATGGGTACAATCGCTGAAACCCTGATGTAGCGTAGGTTTCAACCGATCTCTTG
Source organism: Coleofasciculus sp. C1-SOL-03 (assembly GCF_040220555.1). NCBI lineage: Bacteria > Bacillati > Cyanobacteriota > Cyanophyceae > Coleofasciculales > Coleofasciculaceae > Coleofasciculus > Coleofasciculus sp. C1-SOL-03. The sequence continues at coordinate 28,633 of NZ_JAVJUO010000027.1, read as the reverse complement.
TCATATTGCCAAAATAGCGCGATCGCGCTATTTTGGCAAGTGCTACATGGGTACGATTTTTGAGGGTATTGAGCGCTCCAACCCTTACGGTGTAAGGCTTTAGCCTAGGTGTAGTACATTTGAATGGGGGGAACTTCAGCTAGAATCACAAACCTATAAAAAATAAAGGTTTAAATCATTTTTATTAACCAGATTTAATCCGAAATAATATAACCTATTGTAGGGGCGACCCGCTGCATAAATCAACAACACCCATCCTCTCAATTTTATCGGGTCGCCCTTTACCAAATTGGGTTGGGTTGTCTTATCCTGAACCCGGACAGGTTTTGCTGTTCCGTTATCGGTGGGAAAGGGCGGGTTTTGTTGTTCCGTTATCGGTGAATATATGAATTTAGTCCCTAAACCCGCCCCTACAGATTCCCTAAACCCTAGACGTTCCATCGGAGGAGTCTCTACAATACAATCACGAGACGGAAACCGGGGTTTTCTCCCAACTATTATCCTGGGGCGCGGGCGGTAACCCCAGAAATCCTGAACGTTTGATATGATTGGCGATAATTCCTAGTGTGGGCAAACCAAAGGCATCTAACTGGGTGAGGGTTTGCTTAACTAACGAGTTCTTGGTTTTCTGAATTGCCGTCACCAGCAACAACCCATCGGTGTGCCTTGCCAGATAACTGATATCCATACAACTGGGAAACTCTGGCGTATCATAAACCACCAAATCAAATTTAGTCTTAAACTCCGCCATAAGTTCCTGCATTTGCGCCGAGGCAAACCGCCGCGTCAGATTCGGACGGGGTTGACCTGCGGTTAATACAAACAGATTATCAGAAATCGGCGATCGCTCGATAAAATCATGAGGCATCAAATTATCTGCCAGCAAGTCACTTAACCCTTTGGCATTGGGTAAATTCAACTGCTGATGCATCTGAGGATGCATTAAATTCGCATCCACCAACAGCACCCGTTGACCCATTTGGGCTGCGGTTTGGGCTAAGTGTAACGCCACGGTGGATTTCCCATCCCCCAACGCCGCTGATGTCACACTTAGGGAACGAATCGGGCGGTCTGAAAACAGAAACCGGATGCTGGTATAAATAGAATCAAAGGCTTCCAGAAATGTCGCATCCGGATAACTCTGATCCCCAGTTTCTGTATCCTGCCTCGGATTCTGATTTTGATAAGCCGGAACTTCACCCAACACGGGCAAATCCGTCGCATCCTTAAGATCTTCTGTGCTATAAAAAATATCTCTAATTTTTTCTTGGAGAACTCCTAAGCCCAGACCTAAGACGACTCCCCCCATCATACCCATCAACAGCAGTTTGTCAGAGGATTCCGCCATATTGATCGGATTCCCGTATCGATCTCGGGCAACCTCCGGTTCCGATAGAATTTCCCACGGCAGTTTATTCCCCGCCTCCTCAACTTGGAATGTTTCCCGCTGCCTTAAAAGTTGATTCAACGTCTGTGTCGCCACTTCCAACTGCCGCTGGAGTTCGGTATACTGACGGATAACCTCAGGCATTTGCTGAGCTTGCTGGGCGAATGCCGCTCTCGTCTGGGCTAACTGCTGACTGCGTTCTTCCAACAGTTGAATTTGGTTCGTTGCTTCCACCAGTTGCTGAATCAGCCCCATACGAACAGAATTCTGAAACGTCATCACATCTGAATTATTGGTGGTGGTTTTGAGGTTCTCACCAATAATCCGCTGGGCTTCTTGATTCAGCAGCGCTTGTAAATTCTGTCGCTGTTCCTCTAGGGCTTGCATCCGGGGATTATCTGGCGCAAACCGGGCAGATTCAATAGCAATCTGACTCTCGACTTCCTGAATTTTTCCCAACAACCCTTGATAACGCGGGTCTTGGCTTAAGGCGGATGAGGCAATCGCTTCCTCTGGAGATAATCCTAACTGTTGCCGCAAATTAGTCGAGAGGGTTCTCAACTCCCGTAGCTCTTGTTGGGTGGCTCGCTGTTGATTTTCAAGATCCCGGACTTGAGCAAGTAATTCTGCCCCTTTAGATTGAGGCTCAATCAGGTCATAGCGCTCTTGAATACTCTGAATCTGTTTCTGATAGTTATTGACGCGCTCCTGCAATTTTGGCAGTTGCTCATCGATAAATTTAACCCCTTCACTAATACTGCTCTGGCGTTCTTCCAGGCTATACTTTAAATACTTTTCAGCCGTTTCCTCTAAAACTAACTCAGCCAGTTTAGGATCAGAGCTTTGATAATTCACTGCCAGAATCTTAGTTCCTGAATTTCTCCCTCTTCCGACAGTGACCTGTTCAATAGTTAACCCTTTTCTTAAAGCACCGACACTAACTTTACCAGGATATTGCGCTTCAATTTCCTCTACCACTGGTCCGAGAACACCCACTCCCTTTAAAATTTCAATCTGAGTGGGGTAATCCAAGCGAAACATTTGCTCACTCGGCACCCCACTGGTGCGAGCCAGGGCGCTAGGGTCACTTGCCCGTTCTTCAGTGGTTACGGGTTCCACTAATAGACGAAATCCCCCCGCATAAATTGGGGGTTCCTTAGAACTCACATACCAAGCGGCTGCAGTCGTCAGGGTGGTCAAGCCCGCAATCAGCCAAGCTTTCCGCTTCGCGGTTCGCAACAAGGGACGCAAATTCAATCCACGTTGAGGAGTCGCTGTCACCTCATCAGTCAAATCCGCAGACAATGGCGGATCATGTCTATCGCCCTTGCCGTTTGATGAAAGTGGAGAATCCCGTTCTATTTCCATGTTGACCTCTGTCACGTTGACTGTACCGCACCCAAACCCTTCTTTTGCAACAGTTCCTGGCATGTCTATTATGCCAGACCATTGAGCCAACTGTCTCTATCCTTAGGTGTCTCACACAAGACTTTTCCCAAATGGGCTAGTACAAGAAGGCAGAAGTCCGAAGGCAGAGGGCAGAAGGCTATAAGGAACCTATGGCAGCTACTTTTAGGCAGTTTGTTCGCTGGTTAGTTATTTCTGCCGCGCTGCACTAGTCTTCTCAATCCATTTTAAATGAAACCCCAGATGACCATCAATAAAGGTTTGATAAAGCAAAAGGCAGAGGGCAGAGGGCAGAGGGCAGAAGGCTCCAAGGGAAAAGATTGACTGGTCAAGGTTTCAGTACCTTCCTTTGTCCTCATCGCCTGGGCGACTGCTATAAAGTTTACTTCCAGGAGGGAACAGGGAATAGGGAACAGGAAGAAGAACCCCGCGCTTGTTGACAATCTTTGACTCAGTGAACCAAATTTATATCCAGGTGTTTAGAATAAATGAAACCTTTACTAGGTCATCATTTTTTTTAAGGGGTGAATCCCTATCCTAAAACGGAGCTTTATAAAGCTTTAACTTTTGTTTCAGAATCAGCCACAAGAAACCGACATCATCAACAAAATATCGTTTCCACAATCGTCTCGGTTCCAGCATAAAACGATACAACCATTCTAAACCAATGTCACGAAGAAACTTCGGCGCTCTTTTGACATTGCCCGCTTCAAAATCGATCGTTGCACCGATTCCCATAATTATTTTAATATTGGGATTAAATTTGTTCTTGTATTTACTGATAAACAATTCTTGTTTCGGTGCTCCAACTCCTACCCCCAACATTGTAGCGCCTGACTCGTTAATCAATTGCACAATTTTGTGGCATTCTTGTTCATCGTTTTCAAATCCCCATGGGGGTGAATATTCGCCTACAACAATTTCCCGACCGATTTTAGCGTTGATTCTCTCTTGAGCCTTCTTAGCTACGCCCGGAGCGGCTCCTAATAAAAATATGCGAATATCGGGATTATCTTTGTGATAGTGGCAAAATGCGGGAAAGATGTCTGATCCCGCTAGTTTCTCTTTGAAGGGAGTTCCCAAAAATTTAGAAGCGTAAACTAAAATTTGGCTATCACATATTACATAATCAGCCGTTTTATAAGCCTGCAAAAACTGTCGATTGCTTTGTAATTTTATGAGGTGATCGACATTCGGGGTAAATACAATACCCTGCTTTAATCCCTTTAAAAACTCATCTTTATAAAAATTATCAATATCCAAGTTAAGGATTTTAACTTTTTGGCGGACTGAAAGACCGTTATCTTGATTAGCTAGAGGCATCGGCATAACCTCGGGTTCCGGTGTAAACTGGCTGTCCTGTTGGTCTTCCATTGAGCGTGGAACTAATGATGAGTTCATAGTAGAGGCAACCTCACTAACACTAATGTTAGCTTATGCTTGAATTGAATGGCGGTTGGTTCAATTGAAAAAGTCTTGGCAGAAAATTCAATCGGTCAGCCGACTGATGTTCACAGGGGTGGCTGGTGTTAGCGGATACCCTATAGAAGATGGTCTACCTGCCTTTCCCTTTACCCAGAATGAAAGATTAATGGATTTCTTAACCCTATATCTGGTGGGACTCTTAGCGGAAATACGCCACCCTGGCATCCAAACCCTGCGATCGCAGCTGATGAGACAGACTTTCGGCATCGTTGCGATCCGCAAATGAGCCAGCATTGACAAATTTGCCCCGCCCGGAGTCGGCAGTAAATGCCCTGGACACATATCGTTGCACTCGGGTGAGTGTATCTCCGTTGTAAATGGGGATAACAACCACATAACGATTTTGTTCTAGCGTCGGGATTAACCCCAACGCCTGAAGTGTGTCTTGACTTGCCACACCATCGGGAAATAGGTTATTCGCCTCCTGAAACTGCTCAACGGCGTTCTGAGTTTGGAACCCATAAATGCCATCGACAGGACCAGGATCAAAACCTGCCTGTCTTAACTTTAGCTGAAGTTCAAAGACATCTTGACCGCGATCGCCAGGACGCAATTCTCTCAACCTAGACGGTTGCGTCTCAATCGGAGGCGGCGGCGTCAGTTGTCCTCTGGGAGGCGGTAAGACGTTTCCGATAGTAGGAGGAGTGGGCAAGGTGCCAATCGTTGCACTGGCGGGAGGTAAAGTAGTTGCTAGGGGAGAATCTAAGGGAGAAATACGAGTAAAGTTATCAAATAAGGCAGATTGAGTGCGTTGACCGACGATTCCATCGGGAACCAGCCCATTGCTGCGCTGGAATTGCCGGACAGCATTTGTGGTGATTGGACCGAAATAACCTGTGGGTTGCCGATTAAAATAGCCTAATTTCCGCAAACGCTGTTGAATCTCAATGACTTGAGAGCCACGATTTCCGGGCTGTAGTGTTTGGGCTACAGCTTTGTCTGTAAGTCCTAAGTTGCTGAGAATGACGGCGAATAATAGCCAGTGAAATGGTACAGGGGAAGGCTTGGGCGATCGCCACCCATCCCCATTGACACGTTCTCGAACCACCTCGGCTTGGTGTTCCGACGCCCAGACCAGATGGCTATAGGTAAGGGTTTCCATAGGTTTCCTAGATAACTTTTATGGCTAGTTTATCAAGCTATCTGGAAAGAGTAGTAAGTAGGTGGGAAAAATTCCAGTTAACGGTAGGGATCGTCATTTGTCTTATGTCATTCGTTGATTAGGAACTCTCTTCCCAGTTTCTCCCCCTGCTCCCAGACGTAGCATGCTACGTCTCTACATGGCTTCCCCTGCTTCCCCTGCTTTCTAACCCACCACAAGACTTATTCAGCAGACCCTATATTAATCCCGATCGCTCGATCAGAACAGCAGACAGCGCGGCTATACCTGTAATTGTCAAAGCTAATAGAGGGTGTTGACCCTGACTCACGGCAAACGAGGTGACGATTCCCGCGCCCAATGCGGCGGTAATTAATGCCGTCCAGATATCTTTATTTGTATTTTTGTGGTACATGCGTATTTTTGGTGAAAGGGTTTTGCCTTAATTCAGACCGATTTTCTCACCGTACCACTCTCTTTTGTTGAACTGAAGTCTTGGCTGAATTATTGCAATCAAGATTTAAATTTAGCTAACTTTCTTAATATAATCTCGATGTTACGATATATCCTTGTCAAGATAGTCAAGCCATTGCCATGGATGGGAATGGTCTGTGATGACCAGTATTTAAGTGGACATGAGATTAATCATCAGATTGAGGAGTGATCAGGATGAGGATAATTAGTCAGTGGAGTAAGCCAGCGGCACTCTTGGCGTTAGGGTTGACTGTAGCAGAAGGTTTAATGGCAACGGCGAGTGTCGCTGTTGACGCCAGACAGACGCCGTTGGTGACTGCTTTTGTTCATACTCAAGACAATGGGGAAAATAGCTATAACCCGACAAGTTCTTTTCTCCTCACCCAGGGATTGAGTGGGCAATGTCGGGCGGCGGCGCGGTCAATTTTTATCTACGCGGAACGTTCAACGGCTAATCCGATTCGCGCCTTACAAGCCGATGAACAAGTCATCCTGGCTGAAGCGAGTGGTAGGGAGGGTTGGATTGCGATTCGTTCTCCGATTAGTGGATTTGTCCAGGCGAAAGATCTTAAGCCTTGTGCGGGGAATTCTGGGACTACGCCCTCACCCACACCACCTAACCGTTGTCGCCGAGTAATTTATGAAGACGATGAAGGGTTAGCGATTCGGGAAAGTCCCACCACGAATTCAGCGAGAGTGGGTGGCGTCTTCTTTGGCGATCGCGTCACTCTTTCTGATCCACCCCAATTTAGATTAGATGATGCCGGACGGGAATGGGTCAGGATTACCGCCCCAACTGCTGGTTGGCTATCCAATGGATTTCCGCAACTAGGCGATATTAATCTAAAGGCGTGTTTCTAAAGGGAACAGGGAACAGGGAACAGGGAACAGGGAACAGGGAACAGGGAACAGGGAACAGGGAATGGGCAATGGGCAATGGGCAATGGGCAATAGGTAAGGTAGAGTTTTGAGTTAACCTCCCCTATCTCCCCCATCTCCCCCATCTCCCCCATCTCCTTCACTCCACTCGCTCAACATTTCCCGCCTTGACCCAACCTTCTTGTTCACTACCCGACAAGCGTACTCTCTGCCATTTTTTATCATCGCTTTCTTTGAGGATGATAATTTCCTTATTGTAGGCTACGCCACCAATGCGATTGGCATTGAGACTGGGAGAATCGCGCAGGCTTAATCCTTCGGGCCAAGTTACCCGCGCCTCATAAGCGCCAGGGGGTAATTCTTCGGGTTCTGGGGATTCACTGGGAGTGGGACTAGGACTAGGACTGGATTTCGGTTTCTGGCTAGATTGGGCGGGTTTCTTTGCCGAATCGGGAGATTCTGATTTGGCTTGCTGTTCTTCGGCAAAAATGGGTTTAGCGGGATTCGCTGACAATTTGGTGAAAAAGTAATAGCCGACAGCGCCCCCCCCTGCCAACAATATGACAATACCCAGAATGAACCCAATAAGAAATTTGATAATACCTGATAAGCTCATAGCAGTTGTTATGGATTATTGGTCATTTCATCGCACTACGCATTGAGGTTAGGATAATAACATTGAGTGAAAAGGCAACAGGCAACAGGCAACAGGCAACAGGGTAATGTCCTAATGTATCTTCGTCGTGCTATATCTTTTCGGTCACACTTAAACGTTAGTCAGGGCGGGTTTTGTATAAACCTTACTCTCAACAACACAAAGCAAGTTCCTAAACCCGCCCCTACAGATGTGCCATGGTATGCCTCTACATTCACGCACCCGGTTCCTGCCAACGAATTGAAGGATCAAAACCATGCCCCCAAAGGTGATGAAGGGTCACCACTCAAACCTGACAACCTCTACTGTAGTTGACGCTGAATCCGGCTACTTAAACGATTATCTCTTGACGCCATCCGTGCTTTTCCCGCCGCCGCCCAGTCTTTGAGAAATTGAATTTGTTCTTGGGCGGTACGGGCAAGGGGAACGATTTGGCTGGCGGCTTCTAATATATCATCGGTGGTAAAGTCTCGATTTTGACTAAAGCCAATGTGCATGGCTTCGATCAGGGTTTGTTCAATTTCTGCGCCGGAAAAGTCGGGGGTTTCATACGCGAGTCGTTCTAGATCATAGTTCTTCAGGTTATGAGGGCGCAGTCGCCCTAAGTGGAGTTCAAAAATCGCTTGGCGTTCCGCTTGAGAGGGTAAGCCGACAAAGAAGATTTCATCAAATCGCCCTTTCCGCAGCATTTCCGGCGGGAGGGCTTGGATATTATTGGCGGTGGCGACAACAAATACGGGGGATTTTTTCTCGGCTAACCAGTTGATGAATGTCCCAAATACCCGACTGGCGGTACCGGAATCGCCTTTGGACTCTACTCCCGCAAAGGCTTTGTCAATTTCGTCAATCCAGAGAATACAGGGGGCTAAAGCCTCGGCGAGTTGAATCATTTGGCGGGTGCGGGATTCAGATTCGCCGACTAAGCCGCCAAATAAACGCCCAACATCTAAGCGTAATAGGGGCAGATGCCAATGGTGGGCGATCGCCTTAGCGGTTAGCGATTTTCCGGTACCTTGGATTCCGACTAATAGTAAGCCACGGGGATGGGGTAATCCATAGTGTCGGGCGCGTTCGGTAAATGCACCGCCTCGGCGCAGCAGCCAGTCTTTGAGGTTGTCTAAGCCGCCAATATCGGAAATTTGTTCGCTGGTGGGGTAATAGTCTAAGATTTGGGTTTGCCGAATCGATTGGCGTTTTTCCTCTAACACCATTTCCACGTCATCGGGTTGGATTTGTCCCTGCGCCGCGATCGCGCGGGCTAAGACTCGGCGTATCCGTTCTAAGGATAACCCTTGACAAGAGCGCACCAGTTCATCTAAAACTTTGTCGCTGAGGGATTGACTGGTGGCGGCGACTAAGCGACTAATTTCGGCTTGGATTTCTGAGACATCGGGGAGGGGAAACTCTTGTACCGTCAGCACTTCGGTTAAGTCTGGGGGGATGGCGACTTGGGGGGTAACAATGACGATGTTTTTCGGCTGGGATTTGAGGAGTCGCGCCAGGTTTTTCAGTTTGCGGGAAATCGAGATATCCTCCAGAAAGCGGTGAAAGTCTCTGAGGATAAAGATAGACGGGGCGTTGGCGGGGATTTTCTCAACAAATTCTAAAGCCTGTAAGGGATTGCGGCGTCCAAATCCTTGATCATTGGGGTTCCCTTGATAGCCATCGACAAAATCCCACAGATAAACCGCCCGTTCACCCAACCGTTGAGCCGTCTGGGCGATCGCGACTTCGGCTCGTTCTTCTTCCAGGGTGGGGATGTAAATTAGGGGATAGCGGGCGCGTAGCAGCAGCTCAAACTCATCATTAAAACTCATGGGATCTTGGCGGGAAATGCAACAACTTTAAACCGAATCAGTCACCACACCTCATTTTACCTGCATTGATTGAAATCAGAGGAGGGCGGGTTTTGTCTCTCAGTTAGGAGGAACAATCCAATTAATCCCCAAACCCGCCCCTACCTTCTACATGGATGTTGACCAATGACCAATGAACAATGAACAATGAACCATTACCCTGGCAATTTTCCCTTCAAAATCTCCAAAGCATCCCAACGTCGATCCGTGGGCTTAGTGCTATCGTTCTCATCCATGACAATTCCTGGACAGTTGGCGTCACATAACTGTCGGGGCGGAATTTCTAGACACAACTGCTCATAAAGCCAACTACTGGGATCAAAAAACCCTTGAGGATGTAAGGTTTCCACCAACTCCTCCAAGGGCGTTTCGCGTTCCAGAACACCCTGATCCCTTTGCTCGGCGGCTTCATCTAACCAAACCAGTTCCGACACATCCACCGTTAACCGATGATTGTACTGCTGTAAACAACGGTCACAGGTTAGGGTAATAATCGTTTCCGCTTGCGCCGATACTTCCAAATAATTCCCTTGATGCTGAACTTGTAAGCCTCCTCGCACGGGGGTTAGCGTTTCTAAATCGGGCAGGAATTCATTGACCTGAATCACCTCGGTTTGCTCTGGTAATTTAAGCAATCCAGGAATATAAATTGCTTCCATGATGCCACTCCTTTGCTGCCAACAAACCACCCTTACCCCCGATTTTAAACCCTAATCGCCACTCAAGGACGCAGACGCACCACCAAGCGGCGGTTTGGTTCTTGACCCTGACTGTGGGTTTCTAAATCGTCGCATTCCTTGAGCAACGTATGCACTTGACGGCGTTCGGCGGCGGAGAGCGATCGCAGTTCATACTCTTGACCCGTCTCCCGTACTTTCTGCGCCGCCTGATCTGCCAGTATCCGGAGTTCCTCTTGACGCTGTAGACGGTAACCATTGAGTTCAACGGTATATGCCGCCTGATCCGCTAATGGCTTACCGAGGTTAAGCGTTGCATTTGCCAGATACTGTAGCGCATCAAGTACCTTACCATTAACGCCAATCAGGGCTTGAATCTCTGCCTCGCTCAATTGGCTTTGATCAATGGTTAACCAGTAGTTTGCTTTACTCTCTTGGTTCTCATCAGTGACTTGCACTGTCGCCGACACATTGGATAAGCGTAGCAACTCTTCTAGCCACTGCTGACCTCGCTGCTGATTACTCATTAAAACCGGTACTCGCATCAAGATATAATCCTCAATTGAGTGTTTAGATGAAACCGTGATAAGCGGTTTTGCAGATAATCCAGCTTGGGGAAGTGGCTGGAAGTGCTGATCAGAATTAGGCTCAGATGGTCTAGTCAGCTCTTAGTTACGAACTTGTCTTCGCTCTTCTCCCGGTTCAACGAAGTAACCGGGAGACGCTGACAGCTAACTTGACGCTTTTTTCTTGGAACGTTTCGGTTCAAATGGCAGTGATTCTCGCCCTTCGCCGGACTTGTCCTTTGATTGGGTTTTCCGTTCCGCTTTTTCTTGCTCCTCTACCATTTTTTGGATATTGTCCGGTAGGGGTTCTCGCATCAAAATGAAGGATTGCAGCGTCTGAAAAACGTTAGCAATCACCATGTACATCAACACCCCGGCGGGTAAGGGGAAGAAGAAAAACATCCCGGAGAATAACACTGGCGTAATTTTATTCACCGTATTTTGCTGGGATGAACCACTCGGAGCATTTTGACCGGTGAGAATCTGGTTTACATACAAACTCACGCCGAAAAATAGAATCATGCCCGCAATATCCCAGTGGATTTCGCCATCATCTCCAAAGGCACCCACTCGCCCTAAGGCATTAATAAATAGGAATCCTCGCTCCGCCGCCAGTCCGGGAATTGTCGCCTTTAGGGTGACGTCACCCGGTTCTAAGGCTTCCAATGTGCCATCTTCGGCAAAGCGCACCTTGTCTTCGCCTTTGGTGATTTCCCATTTAGGCACAATTTTGGTGTCTGGATATTCCTTCTCCAGGGTACTGAGGGATTTTCCTTCAACGGATTGAAAGTCGATTGGGGTTTTCTCGCCCACCACTAACCGATTACCACTAGGTAATACGGCGGCGACGGGTGAATGAACCCCATCAGCAAAGTAAATATTTTGGGGTTTGGTGGCAAAGGCTTGGGGTTGGATGAACTCCATTTTCTCCCGGGGAAAGATTTGCACATCCACCGTGTAGTTCACATTGGAAAACGGTGATCCCCGCAATGTGGCAAATAGGGCAAACAAGACAGGCATTTGCAGCAGCACAGGGAAACACCCGGCTAGGGGATTACCAAACTCCTGGAAGAGTTTGCTCATCTCCTCTTGTTGTTTTACCTTGTCATCGCCATAGCGTTGCTGAATTTCCTCTTGCCGCTTTTTCATTAAGGGTTGGGTAATTCGCATGCGCCTCATGTTGCGAATGGAGCCTGCGTTCAGGGGATAGAGAGCAAAGCGAATTACCAGGGTCAGTGCCACGATGGCAAGACCGTAGCTTGGCACAATCCCGTAAAAGAAATCCAGGATTGGCAGCATGACGTTGTTGGAAAGAAACCCGATACCAAAATCCATTCGTATAAAGTCAACCTAGGCGCTGTAACGTTTTCTGAATCTAATTTATCGAATATTGGCAGCAATGGGAGGCAATGTCGTGCAATTGCCCAAGGGATTCTCCACGCTTTCACTCGATGGGGGCGGCTTTCAGGCGATCGCCCTCTTGGGCAGTCTGGAGAATTTTAACGGGCAACTGTATTCCAAGATACAGAAAATTTTTAGAGTCTTTACACCTGACCCCCGACGAACATTGCTTCCCTACTTACCGCCGTTATACTCTAAGCCTTAACCGAATCTAAGGGCTTACCCGTTTTGGTGGACACTTTTTCAGCGATGTAATCGTAAATTTCGCGAAACCGAGGCATAGCCCGCAGTTCTAAACGGCTATTATCTTTCAGGATAACCACAATATCGCCCCACAGACCGATACCACGGGGAACTTTCCGCAGTTGGGCAATTTCAGAGTAGATAATATCCGTGCGATCGCGCCCTTGCCATCCTCCTGTCACGGAAATGCGGCGATTGGTCACCCGATAGCGCAGCCACAATGCTCGCACCACGGCGCCAATGGTTAAGGGTAAGGCGATAACCGTGAACCCCAACAAAATGTTTATAATCAAATCACCGATATGGGGACCCCCCTCATAATAGGTTTCTTCCTTAATGCCCATTTATGACCTCAGCATCTACCAATAACTGCTCTAATTCTTGCAAAAATTGAGCATATTCGCACTCTAAGGCGTTAGGACGCACGCCAACGATGACGTGCCAACCCGGTGTCAGTCGCGGCAATAATTGGCGCAAAGCGGCTCGTATCTGCCGTTTCAGGCGATTACGCACAACGGCTTTTTTACTGACTTTTTGGCTGACGGAAATACCGATGCGAGTGGGAGGTAAATCGGGAGGATTGAGCTGTAACTTGTCTGAACGGAGACCCTTCTCATGGCTAACCTTAGGCAAATGCAAACCTCGCACGGTTAAATGACGTCCATAGCGACGAATTCCTTTTTGGTATACTGCCTTAAAATCTCGCCAATGCTTGAGTCGATTCGCCTGGGGCAACAATTGTTATTTGTCCTTGGTCATTCGTTAGGGAACGGGGAACAGTGAACAGGGAACAGGGAACGGGGAACAGGTAATTTAGAATTCCCCCCACCCCATTACCCCATCACCCCGACTAGGACTAGGTGACATTACACCGATAAACGATGACGTCCCTTACTCCGGCGGGCTTTAATCACAGTTCGACCGTTTTTGGTTCGCATGCGGGCGCGAAATCCAGATTTTCGTTTTTGCTTGCGGTTAGTACCGCCTAATGTGCGTTTTGTCATTGTGGTTGATTGTTTATTGTGCTACCCAACCCCATCGGGATATAGGAAAAAAGTTCAACGAGTTAGACAATTTTCCCATTTGACCCTAGAGTCACAATCTATCATCTTAACATTTCCAGATGATAATTTACTTCATCCATTCAGGTGAGAACTAACTAACGGTAACAATCCAAACTCCCAGAGGACGGGGTAGGGGAATATCACCGGGAGTCCACACCAGACATTCAAAGTAGAACGTACCGCCAAACCGGGGATTTTTCAAATTAGACAAGACGATTTCCACCTTTTCTTGGGCGGGAATTGGCTGTTGCATATAAATCTGAAGCTGGTAATTGTCTTTATCCCAGTTCACCTCAGCAATGGGTAGGGATTCACCCTTAACCCTGACTTCAATCCGATCCGGATCAAATTTTCCGGTGTAATAGTCTGGATAACGCAGGTCAATCTGCTGCACCGCCAATTCCATCTTTTTGCTGGGAATCCTCAGTTTCAATCGATCCCAACCATCAGCCTGACCACCATAGTCAAAATGATACCTGAGAATATTTTCCCGTTCCACACCGCTAAAAATCGTCAGTCCGGGATTACTCTGAGCCAAAGTCCGGACAGCTACGCCGGTGAATAAACAGCCTGTTAAGGCAACGGCTGAAACCAAGCGTCCTAGAGGAGATTTGCGGATAAACATAAGTAGGGAACCTTTCGCTGTAAAAAAAACTAAGATTTTCACTAAACTTTACAGTTTTTGACTGTAGCAGATTTCAGATACATTTAACCTGGAAAAATCTGGCTATTGCTGGAAGTTTCTGGGTACGGCACAATCTGGAATGAGACGATCATGCCAGATGCGGAGGTATCTCTCAAAGCCTTCAACAGTCACACAGTAGTCAGGCGATAGTGCAGACGCTCAAGATGTGGGAAAAGTGTCTTAGGTTCATCTCCCGCTTTCCCTGGGAGCAGAGGCGCTAGTGCGTAAAACTGTCTCACCACCTCTCCCACCAGTAGAGACTCCTCCAGTGGAACGTCTGGCTGGGAGCTAAAGACAAAAGGACAAATGACGTAGTTGGTTTGGACAAAAGTGAGTTATGACCGTCTTGACTCTCCACGTTGACTCCGCTAAAGTGTCTGGCAGCTTACATCACCCTCGGGTTCGGCTTTGTCCTATCTGTAGTTAAATATACACAAAATTGGCAAAAAGCGGCTCATACTTCTGATGAGTATTACAGAGCGCGAAGGTGAAAGATAAAATCTATGCTAACTCGACTGAGTTCAGTATGGCTGGAAATAAAGAATAGCTAAAATCTCCCTAGCACCAGAAACACCAAGATTTATTCGGTGTGAACAGATGAGGTTCACTTGACTCTATTTTAGTTGCCTTGATCTAAGTTGATTGGGAGTATGTCAAATTTGCAGATAACGGGATTGTTAACCCAGGGAGTTGGGTTTCGTTCCAAGGGCCCCCCACCGACAAAGGTGACATATACCCAAGTTGATTGATGTATCATATCGAAATTGCTAAGACAAAATAAAAATGCTCAGGTGAATAACACAATTAACCTTAGACTAGAAAATTGTTAGCGGTTTGAATTTGCTCGTTGAGGCTGAACAATTGCAGGGAGAGGGATTGACGGTTTTTGTTCAAACGTCTCACCCTTCAATTTCAATGCACAAGATCTGACTCCATGGCTTAATTCAGGAATAGTTTCTACGCGATATTAGGGATGAGTCGCCCAGCCAAAAAGACGCTGGGTCTTCTCCAAAAGTGAAAGAGTACGTTCAGATTAAGCTATAGCTAAGGCAATCGTCCTCAAGATCAACAAATTTTCCCTGACCCCAATTGTAGGTGTCGGGTTAATGCAAAAGAAAAACATAAGGGCTATCATGGCATAAAAATCTGCCCTTCGTGTAAGGGATTTGCCAAAGGATCACGTTATAGTTTTTTCGGTTAGTCTATCAGGAGTTGTCAATGAAAATAGCACTGGTTAAAGAAATTGAAGTTGGCGAAAATCGGGTCGCCTTGATTCCGGACATTGTTGCCCGTTTGGTTAAACAGGGTTTAGAGATTTGGGTAGAAAACGGTGCAGGAGAGGCATCGTTTTTTAGCGATCGCGCCTACGAAGAGGCGGGAGCTACCCTAGTCTCTGACCCAGGTAAACTCTGGGGTGAAGCCGATATCGTCCTGAAAGTGGGCATTCCCAAAGATGATGAAATCAACCAGATGCGGGAAGGCTCAACATTAATTAGCTTCCTCAGTCCCCTCGGTAAGCCAGAGGTAGCTCAGAAACTAGCAAACCGCCAAGTGACTGCCTTCAGTATGGAGTTGATTCCCCGTACCAGTCGCGCTCAGAGTATGGATGCGCTATCGTCCCAAGCTGGGGTAGCCGGGTATAAAGCGGTACTGATTGCCGCCGCCGCGTTACCGAAATTCTTCCCCATGTTAACCACAGCCGCAGGTACGATCAAACCCTCCAAAGTATTTATCCTGGGTGCAGGTGTAGCTGGACTGCAAGCGATCGCCACTGCCCGACGCCTAGGTGCTATGGTAGAAGCCTTTGATATTCGTCCGGCGGTGAAAGAGGAAGTACAAAGTCTAGGGGCAAAGTTTGTTGAGGTCGATCTCCAAGAAGATACCGTGGCTGAAGGCGGTTATGCCAAGGAAGTCTCTGACACCGCTAAACAGCGCACCCAAGAGGTAATCGCTGAACACGTCAAGCAATCGGATGTAGTGATTACCACCGCCCAAGTTCCCGGCAAACAAGCCCCCTTACTGGTGACGGAGGAGATGGTTGAGCAAATGAGTCCGGGTTCCGTGATCGTGGATCTTGCTGCTGAACAAGGTGGAAACTGTGCCGTGACCGAAGCCGGGAAAGATATCGTCCGTCATGGCGTCACCGTTATCGGTCCAATCAATGTCCCCGCGTCTATGCCCACCCACGCCAGCCAGATGTACGCCAAGAATATCTCAACCTTATTACAGTACCTGGTCAAAGAGGGACAGTTACAACTCAATTTTGAGGATGATATTGTAGACAGCACCTGTATTACCCACGCGGGTGAAATTCGCAATCAGCGGGTGAAAGATGCCCTGTCTCAAATGAGTACCACCGTCTAGGCAGAGTTTAAGTTCAAGTTGATCCATTGGTTTTTGCCAATGAATCATCAACCCTCAAAAAGGAGAAAAAGATGACCACCACATTCATTGCCAGTTTATTTGTCTTTGTCTTAGCCGCCTTTGTTGGTTTTGAAGTGATCAACAAAGTGCCACCCACCCTACATACTCCCTTAATGTCTGGGGCAAATGCCATTTCCGGGATTGCCGTGATCGGCGCATTACTCATCTCCGGATCAAAGGAATGGAATGTCACCGTCATTTTAGGGTTAGTCGCTGTCGTACTCGCCACCGTGAACGTGGTGGGCGGTTTCCTGGTGACGGATCGCATGTTGCAAATGTTTAAGAAATAAGTGAGGTGAGACCATGACCGACTTTCTCCCGACTGGGATTGAACTGACGTATTTAGTCGCAACCGGATTATTTATCTTTGGGCTGAAGAAACTGGGATCACCGGCGACAGCACGCCAAGGAAACGTTTGGGCGTCAGTGGGGATGCTACTGGCTGTGGTAGCAACGCTGCTGAACCAACAGGTCTTAAATTATCAAATGATTCTGGTGGGGATTGCCATCGGTGCTGTCATCGGTGTGACGGCAGCCTATAAAGTGGCGATGACTGCCATGCCGCAGATGGTAGGCTTGCTGAATGGGTTGGGTGGTGCCGCCTCAGCCTTAGTCGCGATCGGAGAATTTTGGCGTTTGCTGAGTACAGGTCAAGGTGTACCGTTAGGGTCTACGATTACCGTGATTCTGGGGGTGCTGATTGGTGGCGTCACCCTGACCGGCAGCTTTATCGCATTTGGCAAGTTACAGGGATTGATTACGGGTAAACCGGTTCAGTTTCCCTTACAGCAGGTGTTTAATGCCTTACTGCTGATTAGCTTTTTGGTGTGCAGTGGCTACCTCTTAGTTACACCCGATAATACGACCATCTTTTTAGCGATGGTGGGGATTTCCTCGGTGTTAGGGGTTTTATTTGTCCTACCCATTGGCGGCGGCGATATGCCTGTGGTGATCTCACTGCTCAACTCGTTTTCTGGCTTAGCAGCAAGCGCAGCAGGTTTTGTCGTGATGAACGATATGCTGATTGTGGCAGGAGCATTGGTTGGCGCTTCCGGTTTAATCCTGACCAACATTATGTGTAAGGCAATGAACCGTTCCCTACCCAACGTGCTATTTAGCGCCTTTGGCAGCGGTGAGGCTCAAGGCGGCGCTGGTGGTGCTAGCAGCACAGGTGACAAGGTTGTCCATAGCATTGATGCCGAAGAAGGGGCAATGATGTTGGGCTATGCCCGCTCTGTGGTCGTTGTTCCAGGGTATGGAATGGCAGTGGCTCAGGCACAACATACCGTGCGCGAGCTAGCCGATCAGCTAGACAAGCTGGGGGTTGAGGTCAAATACGCGATTCACCCAGTTGCGGGTCGGATGCCGGGACACATGAATGTCCTCTTAGCCGAAGCCAATGTCTCCTATGACCAGCTCTATGACATGGATGACATCAATCCTCAGTTTGATAACACGGATGTCGCCCTGGTCATTGGTGCCAATGATGTGGTGAATCCCGCCGCTCGCAGCAATAGCAGTAGTCCGATTTACGGAATGCCGATTCTGGATGTGGATAAGGCAAAACATGCGATCGTGATTAAGCGCAGCCTGAACACGGGCTTTGCTGGGATTGAAAATGAGCTGTTCTATGGCGATAAGACCATGATGTTGTTTGGTAGTGCCAAGGATATTGTGGGGCAGCTTGTGGCTGAGGTGAAGCAGCTTTAATTAACCTAGGGGCGGGTTTGACGATGATCATTTTTTGCCATCCGAATTTGACTCAACCCGCCCCGACAATCGAATCATGGCAGGTGTTGTTGAGAGGTTATTGGTGGGAAAGGGCGGGTTTTGTTGAACGGTTATCGGTGAATAGCGGAATTTAGTCCCTAAACCCGCCCCTACAGAACATTAAATCCTATCCAGAAATGTCGGTAGGATAATCCGTGTGAACCGCTTCTAGCTTCATCACAATTTTCGGTTTCAGTTTCTCAAGCTCTTGCTTGAGAATTCGTTTACTGAGCTGGGGTTGGGCGCTGGGCATCGCTGCATGGCTGGCATTTGCCCAATCCAGGAGCAGTTTCCGCTGCGTTGAGGCAATGGTGGCGGTCATTACATTGGCGCAGCGTTGGGGTTCAGTCAGAGCAAAGAATAAAATCCGGTAGTTTCCTGAGTCTCCGAGAATACGGATCACTTTCTGACCCATCGCCGTTTTTAGATCCAAATAACAGGTGAGCCAACGAGCGCCATGTTGCCGATTATGCAGGGCGGTAATCCATAACACCATGGGATGGGGAGACATCAAGAACAGGAATTGGTTATAGCGGGTGCTAATGCGGCGGTTTTCAATATCCTCCTTCGTCAGCATCACCCAAAGGGTGGCTAACAGTTCCTGACTGGTGCGAATAATATGGGGAAATACAATCGAGGCTTGGGGTTTGTTTTTGGGCCACGAGGTTTGTAAGCAGAGGTCTTCAATGGAACGAGCAGGGGGTTTAGCAGGGGGTTTGGGTGGTTCGTCGGCGCGGGGTATTTTTGAGAGTACTGCGCCAATCCGCTGACCGAGTTGTCGCCCTTGACCAAAGCGCTGTTCTAAGGGTTCTAGGGTTTGAATCACTTCCTCAATCGTTTGCGGGCGATCGCTGGCTTCTTTTGCTAGACAACTCATTACCAGCGTTTCCAAGGCTTTGGGTAGTTTCAAATCCGGTTTCGCGGCTTCAAAGCGACGCGGTGGGCTGAAGTGATGGGCTTTGTACCATCCCCCAAAAGAATTCGATTCGCCCATAATCGGCATTTCGCCGGTGAGCATCTCAAACATCATCACGCCCAGACTGTAAATATCGGAGCGGTTATCCAGTTCCCGTCCTTCCATTTGTTCGGGGGAACAATAGGCTAATGTCCCCATAAACGAATGGGTTTGCTCGCTGTTGGACTGGATCAGCTTGGCAATGCCAAAGTCGAGGATTTTCACCAGTTCCCCGAAGGAGGCGTCTTGAACCACGAGAATGTTGCTGGGTTTAATATCTCGGTGGATAATTGGGCTGAGTTGACCTTCGATTACGATCCCTCGATGAGCGCATTGCAGCCCTAAACTAATCTGACGGCTAATATTCAGAAACCGAGGTAAGGGGAGGGGTTGTTCGCGAATGATTTCGCTTAAGCCATTGCCTTCCAGGAACTCCATCACGTAAAACGAAATATCATTTTCATCCACGCCATAGTCCCGGACGCGCACGATATGATTACTTTTTTCTCCCAATAGCGCACAAATCGTCGCTTCTCGTTCAAAGCGATCGCGCATTTTTTGGTTGAGCAAGGTTTGGGAGATGAATTTGACGGCGACAATCACACCGCCAAGTAACATATCCTTCGCTTTATACACTTGACCCATAGCGCCCTGACCGATTAACTCAACGAGTTGATAGCGGTTGGCGAGTATGCGACCATGATTAGGGCCTGTTGTCATGATTGGTTTAGTGAGAGCTTGGAGCAGTTGTGAACGATTCCTATTTACCAGTTTGACCCAAGCGCAATTCGGCAAGCAGCATTCTCAGGAACTAGACCCAATACCTCACTCGGTGATTCATGCCATTGTGCCATTGATGACCCGCTAGAGTGTATCGCTTCCTAGAGCGTTCAACTGTGGTTACACCTGTGGCAAACCTTAATCCTTTAACTCAGGAAGTTGGAAATGTCAAGGATGATGTAGAACTTAGCGGTCTATCCCGGATGATATGCTGCTACGCTAACACACAAAAGCCGATAAAACGTCGCCGCTTTTTCAGCAGATCAAATGTCCCTGCGTTATTTCATCGTTCACACTTCACGCTTGATACTTCTGATTATAGGTCTTGTCCTATTCGGGTTGTCGTTCTAGGGTTGCTTCCATGGTACTGGTCAGATAATGACCTGCCATGATGCTACTGGAGAGGTAGTAGGTATTGTCGTCAAGTTGATGGCGGGTTTCAAAACCACTACGCCGTTGGCGATCGCCTAACACCCAATAGCGCTGCACTATTGATTCGGGAGTGATCCAACCTTCGCCCTCAACACGACCTAAAACACTATGCTGTAAGACGAAGGTATACTGTCGTTCTCCGGCATCAAGACGCCCCCGATATTGGAACGAAATATCCTCGCGCTCATCCTCGGGAAAAACCAGCTTTGTCACCATCGTAAACCAGTTTTCTCGACCCCAGGCAACAATGGTTTTCCCTCTGACGCTCAGCAGCAATCCATTGCGCTCCAGCCAATTTCCCTGGAGTACCCAGCGTCCTGTCTCCATTAAAAAGGTGTGAGCCACGGCGTTACCCTTTGCCTCTGATCGAATATTGTTGGTTTAATGGTTCCTCAACTGTGACTGTGACACAATGCCTAACTAAGCCGATTGCCAAAATGGTAGTCATGAGGATAAAAAAAGGCAATTATGTTTCAGTATTTAGTGTAATCCCAAGTGGACAAGAAATGCTGGATTCTCCGTTAATTATTTAGGATGGCGCGATATTACCCAAAAGTACCGCCTGCTTCGCCCCCGTAACCCCTGGGAGATTCCCGCAAATGCCCAAGTCTCGCCAATAGGCTAACACAGCAAAGGCGATCGCTTCTTTGAAATCGCTATTTACCCCCGCCTCATCGGTGGTTTGTATCCCCACTGATGGCAATCGGGTTTGTAATCGCTGTTTGAGATAGAGATTACGACTTCCCCCACCGCTGATGAAGATCTGATCAGGCATCTTCGGTAAAAAGCGACGGTAGTTGTCCTCTATCGAGGCGACAGTGAGTTCGGTTAGGGTTGCCAATAGATCCGCCGGATTCAGGGAATAGGCTTGACTCTGGGCAATACATTGGTGTAAATAATCCCAGCCGAACAATTCTCGTCCTGTGGATTTCGGCGGGGGGTGCTGGAAAAAGTCATGGCTTAACCATTGGTTGAGCAGGGGTTGACAAACTCTCCCCTGTCGCGCCCAGTTTCCGTCTTGGTCATAGGTTTGACGTCCCTGGCTAAAATGCTGCACGGCTAAATCCAACAAAGTATTTCCCGGTCCTGTATCCCAACCACTGACCAAATCTAACCAATTTCCTTGACCGGGAGGAAGGTAGGTAACATTACCAATTCCGCCGATATTTTGGATACATCGGTGCTGAGTTGGGGAACAGAGCAAACAAGCATCAATTTTGGAGACTAAGGGCGCTCCTTGACCCCCAACGGCGATATCAGCCACACGGAAATTACTGACGGTTTTAATCCCTGTGGCGTGAGCAATCACCTCTCCTCGTCCTAACTGAAGACTATAGCCCAAAGGGGTGTAGGGGGGTGGGGGAGCAGGTGGACGATGGTAAACGGTTTGACCGTGGGAACCAATCAGCGTAGCAGCGGGTGGGTGGTGTTTCTGAATCGCGTGGACGGCTTGAGCAAAGTGTTGAGCGATCGCATCATCTAAACTAGCAAGTTCTGCCATCGAGATGGAACCGCCTGCACAGAGATTGAGAATTTGCGATCGCAGTTTTTCCGGGTAGGGATACGTCACTCCCGCCAATAACTCCACAGTTAAATCGGATTCTGAACCAGCAATCTCCACGAAAGCCGCATCAATTCCATCAACTGACGTACCACTGATTAATCCAACGACGCGAGTCATAGTTTTTGCTGGGGGAGCTGGGTGAGATGGGAGAGCGGGAGAAGTTAACTCAAAACTCACCGACTTATGCCGTTACATATTCTACCAAGATCTGGCATTTTCTCGAAAAAAAACCTCAGCCTCGAGGCTGAGGTCTGTGACATCCTCCCACACCAAATCAAAGATTCTGGTGTAGGCTTCCAAGCTTCACAACTTGGATTTCCTGGTTTTTCCCCTTCGGCTACGCTCAGGGGATTTCGACACTTACCTAGACTGAGCGGGAGCAGAATGTCTAAAAAATCGCGAAAAGCCTCACGGTGAGGCAGTTTTGCTTTTTTGGCTGGGGGAACTTCAGATTAAAAATTATGGCGTGGGTATTATTGCTCCCCCAAACCCCCACAGTTAGATAACCAAGGTGCATCTACCGTTTTTTCCGACAGCATGAACTTGATCCGATCAGGAAAAATCCTCACTCTGGCACACTAATTTCCATATCGCTTCGCCAACGCTACCGGAAGTAAAGAATTGTAAAGGTTCATCGTCGCTCAACTGAGTACGAGTGATCAATTCACCTTGGACATTGAAGCGAGCGATCGCCACAGGACGCCAAGCCCGCAGTGGACAAATCATCGCCGTGTACGTCTTTCGCGCTAATAGTCCTTGTTCATCCGGTTCTGGAAAGACAGACATTTGCCAGAACCAGACCGTATTATGGCGACGTTCGACAAATTCTGGATCAACGTAATAGTCGATATCGTTGTGATCACGGGCAACAAATACCCACTGGTCAGCCGCAGCCGGTAACGTGGTGAGAATGGTGGTAATGCTAGCTATAATTAGACGTTTGAGCCTCATCAAGCGTCCTCACTCATCGCGATCGCACCCTAACTCTTGCAATCGTTTTGCTCGTTTCACCCGTACCTGGGTATCATCACTACCACTGGCGATCAGGATATTTCTCTGTAAAACATTTATATCAACGCTATTGAATTTTCTGTTGTCAAATGACTTATCCACTTCGATGCCATCTAAATATTGTTCTGCTCGTTGCCCCTGAGTCGTGAGGGGCCACAGCATTGTTCGTCCGTCATCGCCGCCACTAGCTAAGTAACAACCCCCGTTACTCAACGCCACAGATCGCACAGGTTGACCGCCATGACCATTTTGCCATTGGTCAATAATTTCACAAGACGGTTGACCGTCCACCAAACAGGATTGCATATTCCACAAGGTAATATAACCCTGATTGTCAGCCGTTGCCATCAGATAGGGTTTCATATCAGCAACATCAATACTGAAAATATAGTCATCCTGACCCCCTGGACGATTCTGACCATCTTGACGATACTGCACAGGAACGGTCACATTCTCTGATTTGGACAAATTCCAAATAACCAATTGGTTAAACCGTCCGGCAACGGCTAAATTTTGATTTCCTAGTCCCACAAATTTTAGGGCATAAACAGCAAAGTCGGATTGTCCCCTCAGCACGGGTTCCTGATTGCCATTCCCTCCACCTACGACGTCCTCTAAACTTTGTTGAATGTCCCACCCCAGGATCAAACCACTGCCATGACCACTAAAAAGATAGCGCGAGTCATCGGTAAACTCTAATGCCAACACTCGATCATCTTTTTCCTGAGAAAAAGACATCATTAATTTTGGCGTTTCTGCCAATAAATTCAATAGTTGAATCTCGCCATTTTCTAACCCCGCCGCGACGACATTATTATCAACCGGTTTATAACGAATCACCCGCACCGCTTTCCCCGTATTGGCAATCTCCTCGACTTCTGGATTAGCAAAGTAATTAAAAAAGCCATCAACTCGCCATTTAATTAAGCTTTGATCATTAGACCCACTGACGACATTCTGACTCATACCATTAAATTGCACAGAATTTACAGCCGCTTGGTGTCCATACCAGGGATTATCAGGATTCAGCCAAGATAGCCACCAAAGTAGGTATAAAAACAGAAGTCCGCCGCCAAAGAGTAACCAGGTTGGAATAATCGGATAAACATCCAGTTTCAAAAATCGACTCGTGGGATTAGTATTCCCTAAACGCTGATCCGATAACGTCGCCACAGCTTCTAACGATAGTTCCTTCCTTCGACCCCATAAATGGCGTCGGGCTTGAACCCTAAGCGGTGCTTGAGCTGTTTGACCCGGACTCAATTCTGCGGGTTTATCTGGCAATTCTAAGGTACAGTCCTGTTTATCTTCACCCTGAATATTAACAGTGACGTGCTGCTGAAGATTGCTATGATTGTCAAATTCTAAGGTATAAGGAACGGGTGGATTCCGCCAGTTGGGTATCCAGGCGCGTTTGGCGGGAATTTGCTGTCGTTTGGGTATAGCACTAAATTCCACCAACCCCATGGGTAAGACTTCTAATGTACCCTGCACTTGGGCGGGAGAACCATGACGATGAGTCGCCGTAATCTCAAAGGGATAAATCCGGCTGGGGGCTTGGAGAATGTCAGGAATTTGGCAGATAAATGTTTCGGTAACTTGTCCGTTGGGAGGGAGGTACAACTGGCGTTCAGTTCCATCTACAATCCAGGTTGGATCTATGCCGGAAAAGTTTAACGTAACATGGGTTTCTAGTTGACTGGGATTATAAACCCGTACCGGAATTTCCTGCTGGCTTGCTGGACGTTCTTGAAACTCCCGTACTGGCAAATCCAATTTTAACGGAATTGAACCCGTACCCTGTTCTAAAATTAAACGCAATACTTCTCGGTCTTCATCCGGGAGTTCCATGGAGAAGACACGCACCGTTAAGTTCATCAATCCGACAAACCCAGGTACAGGATTATCGACAATCGCTACCTGAAAATGGGTAACATCACCTGGAGGCTTTTTCGTCCCCACTTCTGGGGAGATCGTGTACCAATCCGGAAGCCGATCAGGATCAACCCCAGCTGCCGTAACTTCCACCTGAAAACTGGCAAAGCGATCGCTATCATTAACGACCTTAACTTCAAACGAAGCGGGTAAACCTCCTGGCTTGAATCGAAGTTGTTTTGGGGAAACCGTTGTATCAATTAAATTGTCTACCATTATTGTTCTTCCTTACTCCCGAAACTCCTCTAGTTTCCCTGTGCCCTGTGCCCTGTTCCCTGTTCATCAACACCCTACATTAACTTATCAAACAGATCATCTCGACGCGATCGCTCCGACGGTTGGGATGGCTGAGAGGGCTGGGAGGAGCGTGATGTCGTCACGGTTGGCGGTGGCTGCTGTCCACGGGTGAGTTGTCGGCGACGCCAAGCTAAATGCAAAATGTTAATCCCTAATTCTTGGGCTGTACGCATGGCTTCACGGGAAATCAGTCGTTTTTCATTAATTCCCCAAGCCTCTGATAAGTTACCGAGGGCGACAATAATTCCGCCACCCCTTAAAATTTGCATCGGCTTTCTATTGATACGAGGTGCCGTAGCAAAGAGAAAGGGCTGAGTCCGTAGTAAGTCATGGCGGTCTAATTTTTCCAGTGGCGTTAACCGGGTTCCCATACTTTGGGCAAACTCTTGGAATCGACCCGCGATCGAATGCTTCCGTCTGGCTAACTCTGTAGAAATCATCTCTCGTTCACTGACAATATCTTGTCGGCATTGCTTTAATCGTGTATCCGTATCAATATTGGGATTACTATCGATTTGATTTAGCGCCTGTTCCAGGTCTTGGTAAATTTTATTTAGGTCTTTAATCGCATTACCTTGTAGCCAATGTTTCAATCCTGCCGACGCTTCGACTAAAACTGTCCCTCCTGCCTGTAAATACTGTCGCAGTCCCTCAAATTCCGATTCCCCTAACACCTGAACTTGGCGATCGGTCATGAACAATAAGTCATACTCTAAAAGGGTTTGTAGCTCTGTCGATTGTAAACTAACTTGTCCAATGTGATCATTCCCCTGTAGGGCGGGATAAAGTCCAGGGGTTGATTGCAGCAGGTAGGAGAGATTCGAGACAATACGCTCATGTTCATCATTGTCCACTGCTAGCCCTTGGTACATAGCCACTTGTACGATCGCCTGAGGTCGGGCTTGGGGCTGGAGGCGGTAGCGCAAGTCCAATTGGTTATAGCTAGGGGAGAAACTATTGACGGGCGCTTCCAGTTTAACCAGTCCTACTTTAAGCAGAATTCGACAGAGTTCCACATCCCCTTCCGTGGGTGGACTTGCCTTTTCATCAATCCGAAATGTTTCGACAATTCTATCGGTAATTTGACGAGTGCGTAACTCTTCGGGATCTCTAAACTTAACCACCAAGTACACCATCAAGGGTGCTTCGGAAGTCGCTTCTGAAGAAATCCGATAGGACATGGGTTCTGGCACTACGATAAAATTGCCAAATAAATCAATAGCCAGTCCCGGTTGAATTTCCACCCAACGTTCATCTCGGTATTTTGCCCCAATATCAGCGGGGGCGGGAACAACATGGACGCCCAACCCGAAGACAATTCCGGGCTGATATAGAGATTGATAAAAGGTGCTATGATACTGGCGATGATAGTGGTGAGCTAACTGCCAACGTTGGGCATCAATGAGTAAGCCATCGGTGACATGGAGACGCTCAAATTGTTGGAGAGATGGGGGAAGGAAGTGGTTCATTGGTCTTATGTCTTATGTCTTATGTCTTATGTTATTCAATATAGAGTTCATAAGTGCAAAAGACGGGTTTTTCTTGGCGGATAATTTGATGCACTAACAATTCGTCAATTTTAGTTGGGGGTTCAGGGCGTAGTCGGACAATGAAATGATACGGTTGTCCGCCACCAATCAGGGAGTCTTGATTTAAGCGGGTGTTTCCCATCATAAATCCTTGACCAAACACTTCTTGAATACAAATATGCTTTTGATGTTCGGGAAGATGGTCATCCAAGGGTAAGTCCGTAAATAGATGCAGGTAAAATCGTAATCCCCGACGTGTACCCCGCCAGCGATAAATCTCCATCGCCTGACGAATCAGATAGCGCTGTCGCTGTAGGCTTAAAGCGGGATTCAGTTGCCAACCCACCCAATGGGCGAGAAAGGGTAGAAGGGTTTCTGGTGTCATTAAAGGGTCGAGATACGCCCATAAAGCCTCCAGAGATTGTACGCTGGGTTCAAAGGCTTGCTCGAAAATTTTCAGAAAGCGCCCGATAAAATCGACGTCTTGATAAATTTCGGGTACAAAGTTTAGATATAAGCTACGAGGACGAACATAGAGATTAAAGCTAGCCGATTCAACCTGCTTGCTTCCCGTTCCCGATTGGCTGGAATAGACATAAATCTGACCGCGATAATCGAGACGGTGAGCGGGTTTCGCATCCCAATCCTGATTAGATTCAAAGAAATCGGCTGGCATATAAAAGCGAATCACTGCTTCCATGCGTCCACCAGCACGGAGTTCGGGCCCTTCCATACCCAAACGATACCATTGGGAGGGAAAATCTCCCTGGATTTGAATATCTAAGTGTAAGGTTTGGCTGCTGAGGTTTTCCAGTTCCAGCAGTAGTTCACTCGGTTCTCCCGGATAGAGAGTGAGGTAGCACCCGCGACGTTCTGTGTCCCGTGTGGCTTGGTTGAGTAAAGGTGCGGCTGACTCGCTTGACCCTGCAATCGGCTGAGGGGTGACCTCTGGCAACTGCATGGAGGTTAGTTGTAGGCGTAAGGGTAATATATCGCGAGCTTGTGTCATACTAAATCCAGGTTAACTCCCCCTGTTTTGCTAAGTCGGTGGGGACAATTAACGTTAATGGTGGGGATCGTCATTTGTCTTATGTCTTATGTCATTCGTCATTTGTCTTATGTCATTTGTCTTATGTCATTCGTCATTTGTCTTATGTCATTTGTCTTACTCGCTTCCCTTGAGAAGCAAGCTACGTCATTTGTCATTTGGTCAGGGCGGGTTTTGTACAAACGTTGTCATCAATAGCAAAACTAGATTCCCTAAACCCGCCCCTACAGATTCAAATTAGGTATTCTCCCCTACTTCATCCGAGCAACTCTACATCGTTCGGTCAGTGCATCTAATTGCATCAACCATGGAGTGATTATAGCAGTGAATAACGACAGTTCAACTCAGTAGGTTGGTGAAAATAAACTCAACCCTATTAAGTTGTGTAAATACCTCTCAAACCCTTACATAAGACGTAGCTGGCTACTCCGAGGAAGTAAGTATGACTCCCTCTACTGTTAACTTTTATTGTGCCTACCGACTTATCAGTTCTGTCCCTTGTAAGTGCCAGGATTAATCGGTTAATCAACTTGATTAAAAATCAGGATAAAGCTGATAACCTCTGACCATCACTAACTATAGCTTGATCTTTCGGGTACAACAGGAGAATGGGCGACTCCAATTCTGCTCACTCCAACACTGATTCAGCAAGTCCTATTGAGTATTCTGTGTCAATCTGTGTCCCTCACTATTTAGTATTCTGCCTGTGCCATTCAATCGATCTGTGTAATCTGTGTTTTTGTCAAGACCCTGCAATAATTTTTATCGTAAGTTTAACAAAATACATGCGTCCAAGGGAACGTTGGGCGGGAGACGAAAACCAGAGATTATACAAAGTTTTACCAATATACAAGGGGTTTAGCTAGCTTGGAATTATTTTTGCCCACAAAATATCCACCATAGATAATATACCTGAACATGGCACATCCGTCTCACAATGGCTGAATCCCCTGATAATTCGTAGATTATTCCGGAAACAGAGTAAAAAACGAGCAATTATGATGTTGTGT
>NZ_JAVJUO010000026.1:0-17080 GCF_040220555.1 Coleofasciculus sp. C1-SOL-03 | reverse complement strand
GAACGAAAAATAGGGCGTTTCGGCTTTTAGAAGTTAGCTTGACCGAACAAGATTCTGTACGGTTTTCCTCCCTTGTCCTCTTGTCCCCCTTGCCCTCCTTGTCTTGTCCCAACCATAAAATAAAAAACCTACACCTGTCAGTAGGGGGGAACGAGGGGGGTCCGGAGTTGGGGTTAGGGGATGAGGGTGAAAAGCTTACCAGTCGTGCTTTTCACCTTAAGTTGACACCAATGGATATTATCGTGCCCCTACCCTAAATGGCATTATCGTGCCCCTACTGGCGTGGCACAGCTAAAATGGTGGATTAGATTTGACCATTGAATCGGGCGCAAGTCTTTGCGCCCCTACGGTTTCCGGGCGTAATTCTAATTCATCAAATAAGGTGTGCCACGCCCCTACCCTAAATAACGTGTTCCCTATTCCCTCTCTTTCAGCAGACCCTATGTATGATCAGAAGTGGGCGTCTAGGCGAAAAATCATCAGATGGACTTTCTGGAACTTGATCCCGGTCACATCAATATCATTCTGCAATACAAAATCAAGTTAGAAAAGTTAGGTGTTAAATTCGATGATGAACATCTAAAAGAAACGATCTACAACTATGCCCACAATTTAGAACCGTCGATTCAAGCCTTTATGGAATATTGCGCCAAGGGACAACTAGAACAGCCGAATGAGTTTCTCATCAAAGCCCTACGCTACAATTGGAAACCGCGAAACATTGCCAATCCCCCCGACTTACCTGTATTCACGGCGGCTGATTTTGATACGGGACAGACTCTAGAAGAACGACAAGAGAATTACCGCCGATTGTGTGATTTGGTGAAACGTTCTTGTCATCCCTCTAAACCATCACCCCGATTTAAACCCTTGCGTCGTCTGCGTCTCTATGATCAACGCCCCGATCTCACAACCATTGCCCAACTCATGGCAGATCCGATTCTCAGACCCGAAATAGAACGGGCAATTTTCCAGCATCCAGAGTGGGGGTATGAAATTACACCCAATGGCGTTCAAGAACTAGAATTTTGAATTCCCTGTTCCCTGTTCCCTGTTGCCTTTCCCATGAGTGAAACCTCTATCCGTCCAGCTTTAATTAACAACGTCATCCCCAACTCCATCGCGGCTGAGGTGGGGTTTGAACCCGGTGATGCCATTATCTCTATTAATGGTACACCTCCCCGCGACTTAATCGACTATCAATTTCTCTGTGCCGATGAACTCCTAGAATTAGAAGTTCGAGATGCGGCGGGAAACATCCATTCTGTAGAAATTGAGAAAGACTACGACGAGGATTTAGGCTTAGAATTTGCCACCGCCTTATTTGATGGCTTAATTCAGTGTAATAATCGCTGTCCTTTTTGCTTCATTGACCAACAACCTCCCGGAAAACGACAGAGTTTATATCTCAAAGATGATGACTATCGCCTCAGTTTCCTCTATGGTTCATACTTAACTCTGACTAACCTCACTCAAAGCGAATGGAATCGGATCGAACGCCTGCGTCTATCTCCGTTGTATGTGTCCATCCACGCCACGGAACCGGAGGTTCGCAGCCGACTCCTCAAAAATCCGCGTGCTGGACAGATTTTAGATCAGTTGCAATGGTTTCAGGAACGGAGACTGCAAATTCATGCTCAAGTTGTGGTTTGTCCCGGTATTAATGATGGCATTCACTTAGAACGAACCCTCAACGATTTAGCCCAATTTCAACAGAATGAAATCCCGGCTGTGGCTTCAGTCGCTGTTGTTCCTGTGGGATTAACTCGCTTTCGTCCGTCAGAGGATGAATTAATCCCGGTTAGTCGCGAGAAAGCGGCAGAAGTTATCCAGCAAGTTCAATCGCTACAAAAAAAATTTCGCCAACAATTCGGGTCTACCTTTGCGTGGTTAGCCGATGAGTGGTTTTTAATCGCCCAACAGGAATTACCGCCAGAATCTCATTACGAAGATTATCCCCAAATTGGTAATGGTGTGGGTTCAATTCGCCAGTTTATTAAACAATTTCAAGATGCGGCTACGCGGATGTTACCCACCCGTGTAGAACCTGCGCGACAATTAACCTGGGTGGTCGGTAATGCGGTGGAAATGGCGTTCATCCCGCTAGTGCAGCAGTTGAATAAAGTTGAAGGATTGGAGGTCAAACTAGCAGCGCTACGGAGTGAGTATTGGGGACAAGAAATTACAGTTACGGGGTTGTTAACCGGACAAGATTTGCTTAAGCAATTGTCAGGGAAAGACTTCGGCGACGGGATTTTACTGCCTTCAGTCATGCTTAAACATGATGATACGCGATTTTTAGATGATATGACGGTGGCTGAGGTGAGTCATCAGTTAGGAACTAAAATTTGGGTGGTTCGTGGTATTGAGGAATTGCTTGAACGTTGTGTGGCAAAAAAATTAAATTAATTGATCAGGACTGACCTAAATTTTGTCATCTTTGGCTTGTAGTAAGGGCTTCAGCCCTAGACTCCGTTGGGTTTCCTGGCGTCAACCCAACCTACAATCTATCCCACCATTTTAGCTGGGTCACGCCACTACCCCGGTTTGGGCGTACTCAAGAGACTGATGTGAGCAAAATCTATTTTTCCTCATGAATATGAGTTAACCTAAAGGATGAAATAGGTTATAAGTGTGAGTATCAGACGGTGATTTCTCAGGATTTTCTCAAAACCATTGCGACTGAACGCAATCTGTCCAAATCGGAATTAGAGGTGTTGTCCCTGGCGATGGAGGGTCATGGAACGGCTGCGATCGCGTCTCACCTTCAGATTAGTGGAGATGCTGTGCGTAAGCGGCTTAGCGAAGTCTACCAAAAGTTTAAAATTCCGGGTCGAGGTCCAGTTAAGCTGACCAAATTGCAACAAATCCTGATTAACCGCTATCAAGAGTATCTCCAGCAGCAACGGGTTACCCCAAACCGTCCCCCTGTTTCAGAGAGTCCCCCTACCTCACCCCAGCCGCCAAATCGCCGGGATTGGGGGGAAGCACCCGATGTTTCTGTATTCTACGGGCGTGGCGATGAACTGAAAACCCTGGAACGCTGGATTATTCAGGAACGCTGTCGCTTAGTGGCGCTGTTGGGGATGAGTGGTATTGGTAAAACGGCGTTATCGGTGAAGTTGGCGAAACAGTTACAGGATGAGTTTGAGGTTGTCTTTTGGCGATCGCTGCGTCAAGCCCCTTCTGTGTCTGATCTTCTCGCCGCCTTAATTCCAGACTTGTCCCAGCAACCGGAAACGGTAATACCCAAAACCCCTGATCAGCGCATTTCCTGGTTGATTGACTATTTTCGACAGCATCGTTGTTTGGTTATTTTGGATGGTGTGGAGTCGATTTTACAAAGTGGGAAACTAGCCGGGATTTACCGAGAAGGCTATGAAGGGTATAGTGATTTTTTCCGACGTTTAGGAGAAGAACCGCACCAAAGCTGTGTATTAATTACCTCTCAGGAAAAACTGAATGAAATTTCGTTATTGGAAGGTGAGACATCACCCGTTCGTTCCTTTAAGTTAGAGGGATTGGGAGACGCAGCCCGATTAATTTTAAAGGAAAAAGGATTATCCGGGGAGAAAAAATGGCAACCGTTAATTCAAGGGTATCGCGGTAATCCGTTTATGCTCAAGTTGGTGGCGACGACGATTAAGGAAGTTTTTGATGGTGACGTGACGGATTTTTTATCGACGACGTTGTTTACTCATGATATTAGTGATTTTATTGAGGAAGTTTTAGACCGCTTATCGGAATTAGAAGAAAGACTATTGGTTTATCTGGCTCACCAAAAAGAGGCGATTTCGTTTAAAGCATTGCAACAGCATTTTAGTGACACATCGCCCCAGGAAGTGATTCGGGCGCTGGGTTCTCTGAGTCAGCGATCGCTGGTGGAGAAGTCGGAGGGTCGATTTATTTTACCACCCGCCGTTCGGGAAGTGACGCTGCAATTAATGACTCCGTTAGAAGATTGAAGCTAGAAGATTAAAGCCACGGCGATTGAAATCGCTGCTACACAAACAAAGTCCGCCTACGCGGACTGACTTATTATAGCTGGGGTGGAAAACCTGGATTTAGTATAATTACTGCTCATGGCAAATCTTGTAACTTAACTTCAACTATATTTTTCCGTTCTCTAACATTTTTAATAGCTCCTAAAAGCCTAGTTTTGTTGGCTTCTGATTTTAAAAGATACTCGGTTTCATCAAATCCTGAAACAATAATTTCAACTTCTTTATCTCCAAATGTCGCTTTGATTTCTTCCAAGAAATCACGATCGATTTCGTTTGCTTTAAAACGATAAATGGTTGACATTGTTGTTTCCTATTTGTAGTTTTGACAATTATAGAGTAGCGTGTCAGGTGTGACCTGCGATCGCGTAGCGTCTTCGGAACGAGAATAGCCTCTGTTTTAAAATGGCTTGAAGGAACGAACTCTAACACCTATCGATTCTTGAATTAATCATGGCATAACAACACCTCAATCATCAACATTACCCAACTCCTGCTTTCCCCAACTCAGCGAAACCTACCTCCATTGTATCCCCACGCTATCCCTTCTGAATCACGAATTTTGGTCTGGAACTTCTCTAGTCTTCAATAGTATGGTAAATTTGCCTCATTGTCTTAGTCAAAGCCGCACATGCAACTTAAGCAAAATCAAATTCTCGGTTTTCTGTAGTTTACTGACATTTCCTTTTATTTATTTACTCTGTCTAGAGTTGTTTAATTCATCGCTTGTGGGAATGATCGCCATCGCTCTAACCGCTATTTCACCTTTCCATGTACTCTATGCACAGGAGGCAAGACCTTACAGCTTATGGACATTGATTATTGTACTATCAAGTTGGGCGTTACTCCGAGCTTTGCGACTTAAAAATACACGGAGTTGGAGTATTTATTCTGTAACGACAGCACTAGGGTTTTATACATTTCTCTATTCTTGCTTTGTATCCCTTGGACAAGGAATCTATGTGTTTTGTCTTGAACGCTTCCGATGGACTAAGACAGTTAAAGAATATTTGTTGGCGATTAGCATTGGATGCATATTTTTTGTCCCCTGGATTTTGGTTATTCTTTTTAATCAAGATAGCGAGTATACTTGGCAACATGTAATTTCGCTGAGCTATCTTCTTGAAGCCGACGTTAAATTTCAGTTTATTGATAAAACACAAGATGTACCTACGCTTCCGGATAATTTTAGTGACTATTTTTTCTACAATGTTACTCCAGATTCAATAGAAGCGATTCAACAAAAATATGCTTACCGGATAACGCCTGTAATTTATCAATCTAATAAAGTGAAACTCTGGCATTTAAATGTTGAGTAATCGCTGGTTCAATTCACGGTACGGTTTTGTTAGCGGAAAGGTTGACTACTCCCTTTATAATCTAGTCCGCGCAGGCGGACTTTGTTTGTGTAGCAGCGACTTCTAGTCGCCATGGCAAAAAAGAGATTACTTGCTTCTACAGTACAATCTACCTGATCACCGACGCATCTTACGTCACCCTTCCTACCTTATTTCCCCATGAACTTTACCTTGTGCAAACTAGCCTCAACTGGCTGCAACAAACTATCTGAGAAACTCAAAGCCTTACTCAACCGAAAAAGTTTAGCTAAAATATCTACAACTCCTAATCGTAACCCCAAAT
Organism: Coleofasciculus sp. C1-SOL-03; assembly: GCF_040220555.1. Classification (NCBI taxonomy): domain Bacteria; kingdom Bacillati; phylum Cyanobacteriota; class Cyanophyceae; order Coleofasciculales; family Coleofasciculaceae; genus Coleofasciculus; species Coleofasciculus sp. C1-SOL-03. The sequence goes on along the minus strand of NZ_JAVJUO010000026.1, from coordinate 11,438 downwards.
GGCTAAAACTCTTGATGTTACCGGACTCACTCCTGAACAAATCGAGCAGATTCATGGGATGATAGATGCATTTAGAGCTATAAATAGACATCAGAATCCATTAACAGAGGCTCAACTGTCAGAATTCGATCCCACTCCGTTATTATTTGAAAGCGAAATCATACAATCCTTTAGTCGCCGTATGCTCTATGAAAACAGAGCCTAAACGAACTTATCTATGCATCAATTTTATCGCCTAATTTGTCAATCATAAGTAGGTGGACACAATTAACGTAAACGGTTGAGATTAGGGAACAGGGAACAGGGAACAGTAAAGGCTTGAAATTGATTTACAAAAATTAATACAGTACCGTTTTCTTTTGTCCGACTACTTAAAACATGATTAAACAGGTTAGCATTAGCAATTTTTGAAAAGCCGCAAACCATCTGAACTTGTAAAAATATTAAACAAATTTATAGCAATAATACTGGAATATACGACCGAAAATTTTCAAAATCTTTATCAGTAGTAAAAATACTGTATCCACGATTATGAGCGACTGCACAGATGAGAAAATCAGTATTTGAACCCTGAATACCATTACGACGACAGGTGTTAAAAAATTCTGCGGCTAGTTCATAGTCATTAGTGGTTATCTCTAAGTCTGGAAACGCACGAAGATAGTCTCGTAATTTAACGAACTGTTCTGTGTAGCGAATCCCAGAAAGCACTTCCTGACGAATTGCCCCCAGTAAAACAACCCGTCCATCTGCAATCAAATCTCGCAGCACATTAACAATAGGAGTTCCATCGTTTGGTGTGTTGCGCCGTAATGCAAGTGACCAAACGGAGGTGTCAACAATAACGCTCATCTTGTTTGTCTTTGTTGCTTGTAATCATAATCTTCTTCATAGTCGATCGTTCCAAATAAATCCAAAACTTTCAGTTGTTTGCGACGTTGAATGTATTCTCGTAAAGCTGCTTCAATCAACAGATCTGCTGTTGAATGCTCGCACAATGAAAGTGCTTCTTCAAGAAGCTTTTCGTCAATTTCAAGATTGGTTGCCATGGATTTATCGAGTACAATTAAGGTATGACAATATATTCAATTCTAAGCCAGAGGACAGCCTTAGAAAGTTTTCAAATCTGGGTCTTCCGTAGTTAGTGTGCTAAATTGTTAGTTTGATTTGCCAGAATATTGGACAGCAATAGCTTTAACCATTTTTACCCGAATTTCAATTTGTTTTGAGGCGCTTAAAGTCTACAGTCCTTGTGTGGTAGGCTTTCTGATTCATTAAAACTGACAGTTTAGCACACTAAGAGCGATCGCGCCTTACTCCCAAATCCCTTTTTGTAATCTTTCCCTTGTGCCTTCTACCCTAGAGGGTGGTATTCAACCGGACATGATATCAGAGATTGGCTAGGGGATGTCTCCCTCATCCCTTAAGATCGGTTTTAGGATTAAAATAAACAGATTATGGCAAGTCTGAGGAAAGTTGCTCTATGCGTTTGGCTCCCAACTCTACGCCCTTGACTCGCCAGCGCTGGTGGCTTGTCATTGTCTTATCCGGATTCGCCCTAATTTTAGCTCATGGGTTGGCACTTCTGTGTCAGGTGCAACCGGGACTATCGCTGTGGTTTTTCCCTTCCGGAGTCGCGATCGCACTGACGTTCTGGTTTGAATGGATAGGACTTATCTTAACCGGAATCACCTCATTCGTCATCGCCCCGTTTTGGGGACGTGGTGATTGGATGGGATTACTGAGATTCACCGATATAATAGTCCCACTGATAACTTGGCTTCTTTATCGCAAACTCTGGCAAGGTTCGCTGTCACTCAAACGCTTCACTGATGCTGTTGTCTTTATTGCCAGTGCGATTCTCGCCGCTTCTTGCACTTGCGCCACGGTTCACAGTCTAGGGTTGCTGGCTTGGGGTAAAATAATGCCATCTACTCTACTCCAACACTTATCATACAACTGGTTAGGGCAGGCAATTGGTATCCTCGCCGTAGCGCCAACGGCTCTTTTATTTCTCACCCGATTCTGGCAAAATCAAGGTTGGCTTGCTATTTCAGACCAAGAAAATTCCTCGGTTTGGAGCCTCTCGCTGCATCAATGGCTGGAACTCCTGGCACTGGGGTGCTTGAGTACCTGTATCGCTACCCTCACCGTTTGGGCAACTCAGGATTATAGCTTGACATTCGAGCGATTATTGTTTATTGGTTTTCTGCCGAGTCTCTGGGCAGCTATCCGTTTTGGTGCGATGGGTGGAATGCTTTTGGTCAGCTTTTCTATGGCGGTGACGCTATTAGACTACCTGATTTTTTATCCTAGCGCCCTCTCCTTTTCCCCATTACCCATTTCCGCCGACATTTTATCACTACACCAACTGAGTCTACTGACGCAAGGTATTGTCAGTTTACTCCTAGGAGCGGCGATCGCACAACCGGAAACCGTTACCGCTAAACCTGCGGCAGATAGCAACTCTCTCACTCGCGCTCAACTCAATGAGTTATTAACCAAAGCCTATACTCGCTTACAAGAATTTAACCAAAAATTGCGGCAGAGTGAAGAACGATTTCGCACCTCTGTGGAAAATATGCTGGATTGTTTTGGTATTTATACCGCAATCCGCGATGAATCGGGTGAAGTTGTCGATTTTCGCATCGATTATGTTAATGCTGCCGCTTGTCGTGATAATTTTTTAAGTAAACAAGAGCAAATTGGTCAGTCGTTATGCCACCTCTTCCCGGCGCATCGGGAAACTGGGCTATTTGCGGACTACTGTCAGGTGGTGGAAACGGGTGAACCCCTAATTAAAGAATCCCTGATTTACGAAGATAATTTTGGTCAACAACGCCTGTCTCGTGCTTATGATATCCGGGCGACGAAGTTAGGAGATGGCTTTATCGCTACTTGGCGGGATATCACAGAATGTAAGCAGGTTGAAGCTGAACGGCAACACCTGGCAAACCAGGTACAGCAGCAGGTGGGACTATTACAGGGTATTCTCAGCGCGTCTGTGGATCACATTTACCTGTATGATCGTCACGGCAAATACCTCTACGTTAGTGGATCAGCCGCTAAAGCGTTAGGACGACAGCCCAGTGATATGGTGGGGAAAACCTGGCAAGCGTTGGGTTTACCTGCAACCCTGATGGAATCCTATGATGCTCAACGCCAACTGGTAGTTGAAACCGGACAAACCTTGACGGATGAAATCAGCTTCCCGACGGTGCAGGGAATTCGGCAGTATGAATATATTCTCTCACCCGTTGCTAATGCTGAGGGTAGGATTGAGACAGTGGTGGCTACAGTCAGAGATATTACAGAACGTCAGCAAATTCAGGCAGAACTTTATCGCCGCCAACAGGAGTATCAAACCCTAATCGAGAATTTACCGGATATTATCGCTCGATTTGACCGTCAATTGCGCCATCTGTATGTTAGCCCAGCCATAGAACCCGTCACCGGACGGGCGGCGGCGGAGTTTATCGGCAAAACAAATCGGGAGTTAGGGATGCCTCACCAGCAGTGTGATGTCTGGGATAGCGCCCTGGAAACGGTTTTCGCGACGGGAGAACCGACGACAATTAAATTTGATTTTCTCGACCAAAATGATGTCACTCGTTACTATGAAGCCCGTTTAGTTCCGGAGTTGACTCAAGATGGCTCAATTCCATCAGTATTATGGATAACGCGGGATATCACGGATTTAACCCAAGCTGAATTGGCGCTGCGGGAGAGTGAAGAACGACTCCGATTAGCCTTGGATGCGGCAAAGTTAGGGATATGGGATTACGATGTGCCAGCCGGAAAACTTATCTGGTCAAACTCCTGTAAGCTGATGTTTGGTTTGCCAGCGGACGAGGCGGATTATGATTATCAGGTGTTTACCAATTGCCTACATCCAGACGATCGCGATCGCGTCAATCATACAGTAGCCGATGCCATTCAAACTAAGCAAGAGTATACCTGTGACTATCGGATTATCCATGGCGATGGCACACAACGCTGGATTGCGGCAAAGGGTCGTGCTTTTTATGATGAGAATGACGCACCCACCCGCATGATGGGTGTGGTTCTGGATATTACGGATCGTAAACAAGCCGAAGTCCAACTGCAAGAACGGGAGGAATTATTCCGCACCTCGGTGGAGACAATGTTGGACTGTTTTGGTATTTACTCCGCCATACGTGATGAATCGGGTGAGATTATTGATTTTCGCATCGACTATGTTAATACGGCGGTTTGTGAAAGTAACTGTTTAAGCCAAGACAAGCAAATCGGTAAGGGATTGTGCCAAATCCTCCCCGCCCATCGAGAAACGGGGCTATTTGCCGAATACTGTCAGGCGGTGGAAACTCGACAACCGTTAGTGAAAGAATCGGTTTTGTATACCGATAACTATGGTCAGCAGTACCTGAGTCGAGTCTTTGATATTTGCATTGCCCCCTTTCGCGATGGGTTTATTGCCACTTGGAGAGACGTGACAGAACGCCAGCAAATCCAAGCTGAACTGTATCGTCGCCAACAGGAATTCCAAGCCCTGGTGGAAAATTCTCCGGATATTATTTCCCGCATTGATCAAGAGTTACGTCTTATGTATGTCAACCCAGCCATAGAAGCGGTAACGGGATTATCAGCCCAAGCTTTTTTGGGTAAAACTCATCGGGAGTTAGGCATTCCCGAACCCATAAGTACCCAGTGGCAAACCACGCTGCGAGAAATATTGGCGACTGGAAAAGAGCGAATTACAGAGTTTGATTTTCTCACCCCCGATAATACAACTCGATACTATCAAGCCCGGATGGTGCCGGAATTGGCGGAAGATGGCACGGTGGAATCAGTCTTGGGTATCGCCCGGGATATCACCGATATTAAACTTGCAGAAGCTGAACGCAATCAGCTACTGGTACAGGCACAGGAAGCCCGTGCGGTGGCGGAAGCGGCGAGTCGCACCAAGGATGAGTTTTTAGCCATAGTATCTCACGAATTGCGATCGCCCCTCAATGCGATTTTGGGTTGGGCAAAGTTACTCCGCATCCGCCAGTTGGATGAACAAAAGACGAATCGCGCCCTAGAGACAATTGAACGCAACGCCCAAGCCCAAGCCCAACTGATTGACGATTTACTGGATATTTCCCGGATTATTCGGGGTAACATTCGCCTGAATATCTGTCCCACGAATCTGGTTTCTGTGATTGAAGCGGCGCTGGATACGGTGCATCCCCTGGCGACGGATAAACAGATTCAACTTGACTCCCGGTTAGATGCGGCTGTGGCTTGGGTTTCGGGTGACGCCAACCGCTTACAGCAAGTGATTTGGAATCTACTCTCCAATGCGGTGAAGTTTACCCCAGCCGGGGGACGAGTGGAGATTTATTTAGAACCCGTGGATCACTTTGCCCAAATCCGGGTTAAGGATACAGGGAAAGGAATTAATCCAGAGTTTCTACCTCATATTTTTGAAAGCTTCCGCCAAGCCGATAGCACCACCGCTAGAAAACAAATCGGTTTAGGATTAGGATTAGCGATCGCCCAAAATCTGGTGCAATTGCAAGGCGGTACGATTCATGCCGAAAGCCCCGGAGAAGGACAAGGGACGACGTTTATTGTTAAACTACCTCTTTTGGACGATGACGACAAAAAAATAACTGCCGACGATGGAATTAACTCATCTCTGACCTTTGATGCATCTATCTTAAGTCGGATAAGGGTTTTAGTGGTCGATGATGATGCCGATGCCCGTGAATTCTTAATCGCCATTTTGGAACAGTACGGGGCAATGGCAACTGCCACAGCATCCGCAACTGAAGCGCTCAAAAGGCTACAACAAATGAACTATGATCTGCTACTCAGTGATATTGGTATGCCCGGTGGAAATGGCTACAGGCTGATTCGCCAAATCAGGGCATTACCGTCAGCCCAAGGGGGACAAATCCCGGCGGTGGCTGTAACCGCTTATGCTAGAGAAGAAGACCGCCTGCAAGCCCTATCAGCAGGCTTCCAAATGCATATCCCTAAGCCGATTGAACCGAAGCAATTACTGAAGGTTATTGTTCAGTTAGCGGCAAGAACGGCTAGCACTGGAGATTTCCTCAACGGATTCGATGAATAGGACAATCAGAATTAAACCCCTTTGTCACCTTGGGTGGCGTTACAGTGTTTCCCTATTCGCCATCGCCATCGCCCTTTCTCTGCAACTATTCCTGACACCTTTGTGGGAACTAGAAAGCCCATTTTTGCTATTTTTAGCCGCCGTGATGGTGAGTGCCTGGTATGGTGGCAGGGGGGCGGGAATCTTGGCAACAGTTTTGGCGGCGTTAAGCGGCGGTTATCTGTTTTTATCGCCAACCTATTCTTGTGTGGTTGATAGTTTAGGACAAACCCTGCGCTTATCTTTGTTTGTCCTAGAGGGCTTATTTATTAGTAGCACAATCTCTGGTTTAACCGTTGCCCGAGAGCAAGTGACATGCGGACAAGAGGCGTTAAGAGAAAGTGAAGCGAAATTCCAATTGGTAGCGGAAAGCCTACCTCAAATTGTCTGGACGGCTCAATCCAATGGTTCAGTGGATTATTATAATCAACGTTGGGCTGAATATAGTGGCATTTCTCAACAGCAGGGTCAAGGCTGGGGCTGGAAACCTGTCCTGCATCCTGATGATGAACAAAAGACAATCGACGCCTGGAATCAGGCTGTAGAAATGGGTGAGTTATACGAATGTGAGCATCGACTCAGACGTGCCGATGGGGAATTCCGGTGGCATCTGAGTCGCGCTTTCCCCCTAAGAGATAGCCACGGTAAAATGATTAAATGGTTTGGCACGGCGACGGAGATTCACCAGCAGAAGCAGACGCAAGCCCAACTGCGGGAAAGTCAGGAACTGTTCCAAAATTTTATGGATTATAGCCCAGTAGCTGCTTATATTAAAGAGGAATCAGGACACTATATCTTTGTTAATCGGATAGTGGAACAAACCTGGCATCGCCCTTTGATGGATTGGCTGGGAAAAACCGATTTTGACTTCTTTTCCGATGCGATCGCGCAACAAATCCGGGAGAATGATCTCAAGGCGTTAGCGGGTGATCACGCGATTGAACAGCTAGAAACCACGGAAAATACAGATGGCACTCACTATTGGCTGTCCTATAAGTTTCCCTTGAAAACCGCCTCTGGGCAACGCTGGTTAGCTGGGATGTCGATGGATATCACGGAACGCCAGCAGATGGAGGAAGCGCTGCGACACAGTGAACAACGATTCCGACAAGCGGTAATTAATGCCCCTTATCCGCTGATTATTCACGCCGAAGATGGGGAAGTGCTGCAAGTTAACCAAATGTGGACGGAATTGACGGGATATACTCATGCCGACATTCCCACCATGGCAGATTGGACGGAAAAAGCCTATGGAGAACGTCGAGAGGTTGTGCGAGAGCAGATTGATCAGTTATATGCGTTGAATGATAAAATCCATGACGGAGAATTCGCGATCGCCACAAAACAGGGTAGCCAGAGAATTTGGGATTTTAGTTCCGCCCCTCTAGGAAAATTAGCCGATGGCAGACGTACCATTATATCCATCGCCACTGATATTAGCGATCGCAAACGGGCAGAAGAGTTACTCCAGGGACAGAAGCAGATTCTGGAAGCAATTGCCACCAATGTTCCCCTGTCTGATATCCTCGATACTATTACGCAATTGATTGAGTCTCACGCAGATGAGTCAATTGGTGCAGTGTTGCTGTTAGATGAGCAAAAGCAGAGATTATATTATGGTTGTGCGAGTCGTTTACCCGAACGTTTCCAGCAGGTCACTAACGGTTTAGCGATTGGTTCTTGTGCGGGAAGTTGTGGCACAGCCGCTTATCGTGACGAACCTGTAATTGTCTGCGACATTGCCAGCAGCCCGCTTTGGGCAGACTACAAAGACATTGCCCTATCCGAGAATCTAGCAGCCTGTTGGTCGATTCCCCTGCACTCCAGCAATGGTGACGTTTTGGGAACCTTCGCCATGTATTATCCCACACCCCGCCATCCCAGCGCTGAGGATTGGAATTTAATCGACCAATTCACCCACTTAACCGAGATTGCCATCGAATCGTCTCAAGCCAAGCAAGCGCTGAAAGCCAGCCAAGAACGGTTACAGCGATTTGCTGAATCGGATTTGATTGGGATTCTCTTTTGCGACATCTATGGAGGAATCCAAGACGCCAATGATACCTTCTTGGATATTGTCGGCTACAGCCGGGAGGATTTGCAAGCAGGGCGACTGCGCTGGCGTGACATCACTCCACCGGAGTATCTGCCCTTAGATGAGATGAACATTGTCCAGGCAAAGGAAAAAGGACGGTGTATCCCTTATGAAAAAGAATATATTCGCCAAGACGGGACTCGCGTTTGGGTATTGGTGGGTTATGTGTTGCTGGGTGAGGCGCGAGACCAAGCGGTAGCGTTTATTCTCGATATTAGCGATCGCAAACAATCTGAAGCCATTTTACAGCGACAATCCCAGGAATTAGCCCAAGCCAACCGCCTCAAAGATGAGTTTCTGGCAACCCTTTCCCACGAACTCCGCACCCCCCTGAATTCAATCCTGGGTTTAGCCAAGCTTCTACCCATGCGCCGCTTAAATGAAGAGAAGATGGCGCGGGCGCTGGAGACGATTTCTCGCAATACTCAATCCTTGGCGCAACTGATTGAAGATGTCCTGGATATGTCGGATATTATCACCGGAGAACTGACGCTGAATGTTGCGTCGGTGGAACTAATGCCAATTATCGAACGGGCAATTGCGTCTATCCGGGTGGCGGCTGAGGCAAAGACATTGCAAATCGAGACGCACTTAGATGCTTCAGTTGCTCCCATATTAGGAGATGCCAGCCGCTTACAACAAATTGTCTGGAACTTACTCTCCAATGCGGTCAAATTCACACCCAAAGAGGGACAGATTCAGGTTCGTTTAGAACAGATTGAGGATCAGGCACAAATCCAGGTAAGTGATACCGGGATTGGGATTCATGGCGATTTTCTCCCCTTTGTCTTTGATCGCTTCCGTCAGGAGGATGGTTCACTGACGCGATCGCACGGCGGTATTGGCATGGGATTAGCGATCGTGCGTTACCTAGTGGAACTACAAGGCGGTACCGTGTGGGCAGAAAGTCCCGGATCAGGTCAAGGTGCCACATTTACCGTGCGTTTTCCCGTCTTTGCTGATAAGCACCTGAGGGGGTGACAAGGAACTTGAAGGTACTACTGGGTGTAGGGTGTAGGGTGTAGGGTGTAGGGTGTATAGATTGGCATTACATCCAGAAACCGTAGAAACCGTAGGGTGGGCATTGCCCACCAGCCTTAAGTCAGCGACATTCTAAAACACCTGTCTGATTCCGCGAATTCCCAACGCTAGTGGACTGACACAGCTAAAATTGTGGAATAGATTTGACCATTGAATCGGGCGCAAGTCCTTGCGCCCCTACAATTCTAATCTACCATTTTAGGTGTGCCACGCCACTAGGACAAAACGACGATAAAATCTAAGCAACAAGAATCGAACGCCGAGGGAGGATTTTTATGCCAAACCCTTTTCCTGGGATGAACCCTTACCTAGAACACCCAGAAATCTGGCCCGGAATACATTTATTACTAATTAGTGAACTGACTAAGTTCCTGTCTCCTCAACTACGTCCCAAATACAGAGTTGCGGTTGAAGTGCGTCTGTATGAAACCATTGGCGAACAATCACTCTTGGTTGGTATTCCCGATTTAACAGTCAAAGGTTCACAGACGACAACTGAACAGCCAATGACCAATGTTGCTGTCGCCCCATCCCCACCTCAACCCCAGACCGTACAAGTTCCCGTACCTGAAACCATTAAACAAGGTTATTTAGAAGTACGAGAAGTCGCCACAGGTGAAGTCGTAACCGTCATTGAAATCCTCTCTCCAATTAATAAACGTGCTGGAGAAGGTCGCCAAGACTATGAAACTAAACGCAATAAAATCTTTGGCAGTTCAACTCATTTAGTGGAAATCGATTTACTGCGTAAAGGAAAACCTTTGCCAATTTATCATAGCAATAGTCAAACTCATTATCGAATTTTAGTCAGTCGAGGAGATCGTCGTCCTCAAGCTGATTTGTATGCCTTTAATCTACGAGATCCGATTCCCTCATTTCCCTTACCCTTGAAGTCGGGCGATCGCGAACCATTCGTAGACTTACAGGTATTGTTGAATAATGTGTACGACCAAGCCAGTTATGATTTAGCCATCGATTATACTCAAGAACCTGTACCGCCATTATTAGCAGATGATCACGTTTGGGTAAATACATTATTAACCGAGCAACAACTGTAGCGCCGAATTTTACCTTAATGGAGGGTTGAAACCATTGCAAGAAAGCCTATTCCCTATTGCCTCTCCCCACCGCAAGACTTATTCAGCAGTCCCTAATTATTCATTGTTCCAGAGGGAAATAGCGATCAAATTCAGCTTCATACTCCCACGCGATTCCCTGTGGATCACGAGTTCTGGTGTAGTCAGATAAAACCACAGGGTAGCCTCGGATGTCGGTTAACTTCCTCGTATCGCACTTCAGGCGTTCGGCTAATTGGTTCTGAGTCAGGCTTTTATCTTTAGGAATCGCTGATGGGGACACAGGTGGGGATGATTCTGCTGTAATACTGCTACCTTTTGTCTCGAAACCATTGGCAGGTTTAGGTAGGGGAGTTGTCCCCAAATAGGTTGATAAAATCTTATCGATCGCTTCGGCTTCAGTTAACGCCTGAGCCTCCATAAACTCCTTGAGTTTGCTGTATGTGACTGGACTAATGTAGCCGACTACACGAAAATTCTGATTTGCCATAGTTTTCCCTTCCCTAAAATACCCCAATAGCTATCTAGTCCGAAATTGTGCCATCAGGCATAGTGGCACTACGTAAATTAGCACCGTCCAACTCTGCATTGGTTAAGTTGGCAGATTTGAGATTAGCTCTGCCTAAATCGGCTTTATGCAAGTTTGTCGCTTGCAGATTAGCACCTTGAAGTTGAGTTTCTGTGAGATAGGCGGTACTCAAGTCGGCATTACTCAGATTCGCATCGACAAGATGGGCTTTATGGAAATTAGTTTTACTCAGATTAGCACCACTGAGATTAATCTGATTCAGGATTGCCTCACTCAAATTAGCTTGACTCAGATCAACTTGAGCAAAATCCCGTTCTTCATCTGCGTATCGCTGCATCAATTCACTCGCATCCATTACGTTGACCTCTCAATGACTGCAATTCCAATAGCATTACCAATATCAGCTTAGACATATCCGCTTCTAAAAACCTAGACAAACCTACCCATCAGTAATTCTGCCTTGGTATAAGTCCACGGTGTAACTTTTGGTCGATAACCGTTAACGCTTACGCTTGGCTGATACCCGGCATTGTTGCTCGATATCAGCCTTAACCA
>NZ_JAVJUO010000025.1:0-11013 GCF_040220555.1 Coleofasciculus sp. C1-SOL-03 | reverse complement strand
CGCCATGGCTAACGCTGCATCAATAGCATTTCCCCCTGCCCAAATCATCTCCATCCCCGCTAATGTGGCGAGGGGTTGGCTAGTGGCGACAGCGCTATGCTTACCCATAATCACCCGTCGCGTTGAAGGGTAGGGGTAGTGAGTTAGGTTATTTGTCATTTGTCATTTGTCATTGGTCAAAACACTGATTTCACGGATTTATTAGAGAGAGTGAGGTAGGGAAGTGAGAGATTAGTTACACTGATTACATTGAGTGACATCAGGGTGAAAACCTTCCCGTTAATGATGAATTTTGTCCCTACATCTTCCCCATCTTCCCTATCTTCCCCAGCTTCCCTATCTTCCCCAGCTTCCCTATCTTCCCCAGCTTCCCCATCTCCCCCATCTCCTGATAACTGATAACTGATAACTGATAACTGATAACTGATAACTGATAACTGATAACTGATAACTGATAACTGATAACTGATAACTGATAACTGATAACTGATAACTGATAACTGATAACTTCCGTCAAACCAACGCTTCACTACAAACAATGATTGGAACTAAGTAATCCTCATCCTTTTGGCGACGGTTTAGCCATTCGTGTCGGTCATATTGGGCGTAAAGTTGCTTGAGTTTGATAAACAGTTCATTACCCGTTATACTATTCCGTTTAAGCCGATTTAACTCGCGCTTTAGTCCCGTGGTGACGGGTTCGCGGAAGGCTTTTTCTAATAGATTAATTTGGGCTTTGATGTCCTCATCGTTAATTGTTTCAAAAAAGAGTCGGAGTTCCCGTAAACTATAGCGTTGTCCTTGACTAAGATTGCGGCTATAGTCTCGTTCCGATTGACGGTGTTTCACGTCTTCGGCAAATTGACGTTTAATTCTCATCACCGCCGCATTATAATCTTGGGGTAAGGATAATCCTTCCTCTTGGGCGCTGCTTTTTAGTCGTCCTAAAATGCGAGAGATATCCCGTGATACAATCTCTCCCTGGTCATCAAGTAAGACTAACTGCTGATACCCTTTTAACTCAGGGCGATTGGGATAGGAAGCTTCACAAAACACAAATAATCCTTTATTTAGGGAGAATTTAGCGGTGCGGATACCGTGGGGTAAATTGGCGATGCGTTTGTATTCGGTTGGGTTATCTTTTTGTAACTGGCGCAGGATTTCTTCGGCTTCATTTAGGTCTAAATATTCCCCATTATCCTCAAATAAACTCAGTTGCTGGCTATCGCCATTCTTCTCATAGATAGCGTACATCGCGTCTTCGTTGAGTTGTTCCGTGGGGTCGAGAATTGCTGCATCTTCGCCGATGGTTTCGTGGATTTCGGCGATGCGGTTGGCGAGGATGCGACGTAAGCCGAGATTTCTATCTAAACCCGTTTCGGGTAAAAAGTTAAAGCCGTAAACGATATCATTTTCACTGCCAATTCGGTCAATCCGACCAAACCGCTGAATTAAGCGCACTGGGTTCCAATGCAGGTCATAGTTAATGATTAAGTTGCCATCTTGTAAGTTTAGTCCTTCGGCTAAAACATCGGTGGCAATTAAGGTGTTAATTTCTGTTTCATTCCGGCTAAATTGATAGTCGGGGTTGGCTTTGGGGGCGAATCTACCCACGATACGGGCTTTACTTTTATCGCCGCTATAAATAACGTCAATATCATCCTGTTTCCCGTCGGGGTTGAGGTTTTCGTAGAGGTAACGGGCGGTGTCGGCGTATTGGGTGAAGATTAAGCGTTTACCGTTGGTTAGGGGGGCTTGGTTTAGCCCGGATTTTAGGGTTTGTAGTTTGGTGTCTTGGGCGGGAGTGATGGGTTGAACTAAGGCGAGAATTTTCTTAAAGAGTTGGATATCATGGTGGATATGTTGATGTAGGCGTTTGGCATCAAAGTCGGCGAGTTTGTATTTGCCAGAGGCGTGACGTAAGGCATCAAGAATGTCTTGTTCTTCGCCTTGGTTGGGTTCATAGAGAATGGATTGGGCTTCCTCCCCAGCGGGAACAAATCCTTGGGTTAAGGCTTTCTCAAACAGGTAATGGGCGTTGAGGAGTTTTTTCACGGTTTCTCGGAAAGCCTCTACGCTAGACTCGAAGCGTTTAAAGAGTAGCACCCGAATCAATCCGCGCAGGTTCGCCCCGGCTGTTTGTAAGCTGGAATAGGGGTCTTTTTTCTGCTTGGCTTTTAAGACATAATTGCCTATACCATAACGGGCATAACAGAGTTCATTGGCGGGGGGATTGGTGAGTTGGCGTTTACGAGATTTTCCCAGATAGTGGCGCAGTTGTTGGTATAAACCTTGATAGGTATCTTCGATGCTGTATTCAATGGTTTCTAATTGACGTTGGGGGAAAAATTGGTGCTTCCCGCCCACAATTACATAGGCGCGGCGTTTCCCGTTAAGGTAGGCGGAAAAGTTGGTGGGTTCGACGGGTTGATGGGTTTGGGCGTCGAAGCCGTACCAACGGAGAATGTGGTTGCGGGTGCGGCGGATCAGGATGTGGGATAATAAATTGGGTAAGTCGCGATCGCCTACCTCGACTAATTTAAAGTAGGCTTTTAAATCCGGGGGGTCTACGGGTAAGTCGGTTTTGTCGTCGGGGTGGAAGAGTTTAATTTGGTTATAAATATCCCAGGCGCTTTTATTCCGGGGGGTGGCGGTGAGAAAACAGCATTGTTTCCCAGTGGCGAGGAAGGTTTCCACGATTTTGTAGCGTTGAGTGCTAGGGTTGCGGAGGTTGTGGCTTTCGTCGATAAGGATAAAGTCTCTATCTTGATAGCGGAAGTCGTTGACGAGACGGTTTTCCCCATTTTCGCCATCCTCTCGCAGCATTCCCAGGGAGAGGACACGGGCGTTGAGATGATAAACTTCATTGTAACGTTCCCACATTTCTACCAGGGGGGCGGGACAAAGAATTAAAGGGCGGGCGCGTTCCACTTGTTCAAACCGTTTGACAATCGCTGCGCCTATAAAGCTTTTCCCTAAGCCAACGACATCGGAGACGAAACAGCCGCCGTAGTCACGGATAATTTTGATGGCTTGGTTAACGGCTACGTTTTGGAAGTCGGCGAGTTGCTGGGTAATCGCGTCATCGGCGATAATTTCGATTCGGTTTTCCTCTTGGATGCGATCGCGGACTAACATATAGAGGGTTTTCATGTAGATATCGTAGGGGCGGGTTGGTGCCATTACCCACGACTGCTGCATCTGCTGCATTAGGGTTTCGTCGAAGTCTTCGGCGTCTTCCCAGAGTTGGTTATACCAGTGGGTGAGGTGTTGGTGGTTGTCGTTTCCGTGAACAATGACGTTGAGTTCAGTATTATGGGAAATGCCGGATAGGGTGAGATTAGAGGAACCAACAACAGCAATCCCATTTTCAGCGCGATCGACCAGTTGTCCTAATTGGTTATAAACTTTACCATAGTCGAAGATGTAGGCTTTGGCGTGGAGTCGTCCTTTGGTATATACTCGCACCTGTAAGCGTTTTTCTTCGATCATCTGTACCAGGTTTTTGACCAAGGTTTCCGCTGCATCGGTTTGATCCATTAATTCCACGCTAGACCGGATATTTTCAGCAGTTTGGGCTACCATTTCCTGGCGGAGAATGCGTTTGGGATAGGTTTGGGCTTCGATTTGGTCTTTAATAAGTTCTAAGCGGCGATATCCTTCGGCGAGTTGTTCGATGGTTTCGCGGTTGCTGGTATTACCAATCAGTAACCGCATTTGGTTGATAGTGGCGAGACGGGGGGCGATGGCGATGAAACCAGACAGGAAGAAATAACCGACAGCAAAATGGGCGGCGTCTGAGGAGTCGAGGATACAGTTGATATTATCTACCAGTTTTTGGTTGCGGTTGTCGATGATATCGTGAGTTGGCATTTGTTATTCGTCATTCGTCATTTGTCATTCGTCTTATGTCAAAGCCAGTAGTAGCGTGACTCAGCTAATTTGGTTCGTAGTGAGGGCTTTAGCCCTAATCTGGGAATTCGCCGATAATCTGATTTTACAATAAAGAGAAGTCTCTCCCCAAGGGTAATAATACGATGGTACAGACAATCTTTGCCAAAGAACTCAGTCTCTACGATTTAGAGACAGAATTTAGTTTACAGTTAACCGAACCAGTATCGTTTATCGCAGGCGTTTCCTATTCTTAAACCAGGTAAGAGATCCCCCCTAGCCCCCCTTAAAAAGGGGGGAACCAGAAATTACCGCAGTTTTCAAGTTAGTAGACTACAGACGATGATTGCGCTGAAAAGCAAGCTGATGCAATTTTGTATTCCATACAGCGTTTTCTTTCCTCGATGTGATACACCCTCTCCAAGAATAGAAAAGCACTGTCTTTACTGTGCTACAACGTTTTGGAACGTGCTGTAAACATGAAAAGCGCTGTAATCAAAGTCCCCCTTTTGAAGGGGGATTTAGGGGGATCTAAACGGCTGATGGGTAAGTTCAAGGATAAGAATTCTGAGATTTAGAGTTTATAGTCAAGGATACCAATGTGACTGAGAATGGGGTTACAGGAGCGCACATTTTCCCATGGTGAAATAATACCTCACACCACCGCCTAAATCAAGAGATTCGTGGGATTTTTTTTGAATGGCGAGAAATCCGATAACTTGGTGGGTTATGACGATGGCTTTATTCAACGGGTTGGTTGTATTGATTCAGCACCATCTCATTCGCGATCGCGGATGATGGGTAAGTTCAAGGAAAAGAATTCTGAGACTTAGACTTTATAGTCAAGGATACCAATGTTCTTGAAAAGGGGGTTATAGGAGCGCACATTTTCCCATGATGAAATAGTACCTCAAATCAGAACATAAATCAAGAGATTCATTCGATTTTTTTTGAATGGTGAGAAAGCCAATAACTTGGTGAGTTATGACGATGGGTTTTTTCAACGGGTTTGTTGTACTAATTCAGCACCATCTCATTCGCGATCGCGGATGAAGTGTAAGTTCAAGGAAAAGAATTCTGAGACTTAGAGTTTATAGTCAAGGATACCAATGTTCCTGAAAATGGGGTTATAGGAGCGCACATTTTCCCATGATGAAATAATACCTGAAATCAGAACATAAATCAAGAGATTTATGGAATTTTTTTGGGATGGCGATAAATCCGATAACTTGGCGGGTTATGACGATGGGTTTATTCAACGGTTTGTTGTATTAATTCAGCATCGTCTCATTCGCGATCGCGGCTGATGGGTAAGTTCAGGGATAAGAATTCTGAGATTTTGAGTTTCTGGTCAGGGATACCAATGTTCCTGAGAATGGGGTTATAGGAGCGCACATTTTCCCATGGTGAAATAATACCTCAAATCACTGCCTAAATCAAGAGATTCGTGGGATTTTTTTTTGAATGGTGAGAAATCAGATAACTTGGTGAGTTATGACGATGGGTTTATTCAACGGGTTGGTTATATTGATTCAGCACCAACTCATTCGCGATCGCGGATGAAGTGTAAGTTCAAGGAAAAAAATTCTGAGACTTAGAGTTTATAGTCAAGGATACCAATGTTCCTGAAAATGGGGTTATAGGAGCGCACATTTTCCCATGATGTAATAGTACCTCAAATCACCGCCTAAATCAAGAGCTTCATCTGATTTTTTTTGAATGGTGAGAAATCCGATAACTTGGTGAGTTATGACGGCGCGTTTATTCAACGGGTTTGTTGTATTGATTCAGCACCATCTCACTCGCGATCGCGGCTGATGGGTAAGTTCAAGGAGAATAATTCTGAGATTTAGAGTTTCTGGTCAGGGATACAAATGTTCCTGAAATGGGGGTTATAGGAGCGCATATTTTCCCATGGTGAAATAGTACCTGAAATCACAGCAGAAATCAAGAGATTCGTGGGATTTTTTTTTGAATGGTGAGAAAGCCGATCACTCGGTGGGTTACGACGGCGCGTTTATTAAACGGTTTGTTGCATTAATTAGGCATCGTCTAACCCACCCTACGGCTACTACTACCAGTTTTTGGTTACGGTTGTCGATGATATCGTGAGTTGGCATTATCATTTCTCGTTAGGGAATTACATCCATTGGTGTCCAGATAGTTAAATTTGGTACATGAGCAAAGTCACTATCGTGAGTAACTATATTATCGATGGGAGTAGAATGTTGATTCATTGTCCCCAGATGCAAAGAATCACCTGTCATCAATCCATACTGGGTGCGTTCTCGTTTAGTTTCAACTAATGTTTTTTTGCTAATCCGCAGGACTTTAATCCCCAGCGCCAAAATATCTTCAAATTGTTGTTGATAATCTGTTAAATTACTGGCTAATGAGCGGTTACTTGATAACTTATTCTTTAATTTAGAAGCGCTACGACGTGTAATATATCCCTTGTTTACGGCTTCGGCTAGCATCAGTTTATGCAAGAGGTCTGAAAGAATTTGGGTATTCACGTAGGCGGAAACTTCTCTTTTAGCAATACGGTTAATAAATGCTGTACAGGTGGTGGATTTACTCCGAAAGTATAGATCAAAG
Organism: Coleofasciculus sp. C1-SOL-03; assembly: GCF_040220555.1. Taxonomy (NCBI): domain Bacteria; kingdom Bacillati; phylum Cyanobacteriota; class Cyanophyceae; order Coleofasciculales; family Coleofasciculaceae; genus Coleofasciculus; species Coleofasciculus sp. C1-SOL-03. Next base: position 4,524 of record NZ_JAVJUO010000025.1, on the reverse strand, counting down.
ATAATAGTATCCACAAAGACCCTTGTCCCTAATGGTAGGTGAGCAAGGTCACGGGTAGTAGCCGTCATGATTATTGGTCGTCATCCTCCCACTCCTCCGGTAAGTCAGCCCAAATTCCACTTAAACGTCTAGCGGCTTCAAGCCTTTCGTGTCGCTCACTTTTTTCTTTTGGACTTAAGCGAGTTCCCCTCTTACCTTTCATCACATCTTGTGGATTACCCCCTTGTCGTACTGCGGGTCGATTTCCTACCCAATCCTTCTCTTGTGCATTCATCTCATTTGAGAGGTTACGAACGGCGGCGTAGATTGCTTCAAGTGCTGCTGTTTGTTCTTGATCAGAATGGAAACCATGACCTGAAAGCCAAGCGCGGTCAAACGCTTCGCGTTCTGGCGTTTCCATTTCCTGAATTAGCCATTGAAATTTCTGGGAACGAATATTCTGAAAAGCATCAAGTAAACGCTTGGCATCAGCAGGTGCTATTTTGCGGGGGTCTTGTAGGAGTAATTGCTCTGCTTCGTAGGTTTTAATTTTGAACATCTGTCCATAGCTACAACCTTGTGTATATCTTACTATGAAGTTAAATGTACCTAACAATAAGGCTGCTATGAGGTTTGTATCTACTTCAGCATGAGGTCTGATTTCTACACAGTTGTCGCTGACTTGTGCCTTTGCTTCGTTAACGCCTAGCACCAAGCCCATCTTATTGCTAATAGGTAGCACCAGAGGAGCTGGGTCACGCGCTTGGAGACGATACCATTCACCCTGCTTACGTCCGCGAGCCTTACAAGTAGCTGTTTTATCAAAACCTTGACTTTCGCCCCAACGAATGTACTGCTCGACTTTTGTTCCTCTTAATTGATTTCGGGGTTTGTCAGCTACGAGTAAGAAAACGTTGAGATGTTCTGGTTGAATCTCAGGCGTTACAATATCAGCAGGACGTAGGATAACGGGTTTGAGAAACTCTGCTTCTATTTCCCACTCTTGAATTCTTGATTTATCTAGGTAAAAGAACTTATTAGCTCCTGTCTTAATACCAAACTGCACATCAGCAATGTTCCCTAACTCCACCAGTTTATCTTGGCATCTTTCTAAGATTACCCAATAAATGTCTGGTGCGCGTAGATATTTTCCTCCCCACTTATTGTCCACATACTTCCCAAGACTAAAGCCATAAGAATATTTTTGCTTTGCATCCGTATTTTCTGGGTACTTCCAACCCTCCTCAAGTAAGTGACTCTGAGCTATCGGATAGACTCGATACTCCTGGGTAGTTTGTCTCTGGTTTTGCGCTTCAATATCCTGAAAAACTGTAGGTGACAAAACCTGCTCAAACGGTACATAAAAAGCAACAAACTTCGCAGTTTGATTCAGTCCCCAGTCAGAATTTCCGTTAGGTGCAGAAAGGAGAGTAATAACTGTGTTAACGTCAGCCGACGCGAAAGACCTTTTAGCTCCATTCTCTAACACCATTTTGACATGACAATGCCTGAGTAAAAATTCCTGTAAATCTGATCCATAGCCCACATCTAACCAGGAATTCGAGGTGATGAAGCAGAATGAGCCTTGAGAATTCAAAAGTGATAGACCGTGGAAATAAAAATAAATATAAAGGTCGCTTTTTGAGTCAAGCTTGTGAGCAACCGCCTTTTCCGGCTTCGATGGATTGATATCTTTTTGGGGTTGATATCCAAAAAATTTAGGAAAAAGCTGATAGACGGAATGAGCTAGCTTGGCTTTATAATCTTTTTTATTATCAGTTGTGATATCGTCACGGTCTAAAAAAGGATTTGCAATATTTTCCTGACGCACATAGGGTGGATTGCCAATCACAATATCAAACCCCTTCTGTTCTCCTTCAAAAATTTCGACAAAGGCTATGTCCCAAACAAAAGGTACAGTTGCATTAGGTTTGAGAGCAGCACGGGCTTGTTTAATCTGAGATAATTCTTGGCTGAGTGATTTTAGCTGATTTTGCCACTCAGCAATTTGTGATTTTAGTTTCCGAGACTGAACTTTACTGACACCTTCTAGGAGTGTAATTTGCTCATGTTCTGGTTCTTCAAGTTTCCGGTGAATGCTTTTAATTTGTTCCTGAATCCTGTGTTGGCAGTTATCTAAAATATCGCGAAACAGTCTAAGTTCCTCTTGACGAATGTCTCGATCCGAGTTGAATTCACAGGTTTGATCATTATTGTAGAATTTCAGCTTTTCTGTTTTCAGGCGAGTAATACGACCTTTGATAGCTGGTGCAATTCTGATAGAACTCCGAATTTGTCTAAAGTCAATCCCACCAACTTCTTGTACTAAACTGTCTCCTGGTCGAACTTTAAACGTAAAGTTGGGTAGTAGGGGTTCACGTCTGATATATAGTTCCTCAGCCGGAATTTCTGCATCTATAATCAAAGCCAACCATAGCCTAAGTTCAGCGATACGGCAAGCCCAATCCATGACATCTACCCCGTAAAGGGACTGACCAATAATACGCTTTTTTCGCTCATAAGCTGATTCTTCTCGGTTTAATTGTTGATTAACCCGTTGTTGCAAATCATCTAATACTGAGAGAAATCCGACTAAAAATGCACCAGAACCACAGGCTGGATCAAGTAAAGTAAGATGACGCAATTGATTGTCTAATTTATCCCAAAGCTTCGCCTCGGCTAACTTTTGGTCAGCTATAGCTTTTTCCTCTGGCTCTAAGGCTAATATGAATTCATATAATAGGTCTTGATAATTAACCCCTAAGTGATTAGTCAAATAATCCACCAAAGACAGTCGGCACATCAAGTCAATTTCAATACGAGGTGTATAGAAAATGCCTGCATCTCCCCGTTCATCAGCTTCATTGGAGACATTCACCAAACTTTCATATACTTTACCGATCATTTCTGGATCGACAGCCACTTCTTGATCCAGTGGGGTGTCTTCGCTAATCGTGAAATTGTATCGTTCTAAAAAGATAAGAACTTGGGCAAAACGTCTGTCAGTTATGGAAAAACTATATTGTCGATCAAGTTCATTTTCGCGAAATAATCCTCCATTCAGGTAAGGCGCTTGTTGTAGAATGGATTGTATCTCATTGGGGAAGTGACGATGACCTCCATGGAAACGATTATTAAATGCATCAAAAAATAAAATATTTAACCACTGATCAACAAAGGAGTTAATCGGTTGATTTGAGTTTTGATAAGTAGACCAAAACCTATGCAAAAATTCTCTATTATTCCCTAACCACCCTTTGCACTGGATAAAATAAAGGAACATTAATCGGTTAAGGAACTGCAAAGCATAATCGTGCGCCCAATGACTGTCATGGGTTTGTCGGGTTAGGTCATCTTGAAGGATACTAAAGAGAGCTTTATATTCTTCAAAGAATTGCTGAGTAACTGCTTCAACATTAAAAGCTTGGTCGTGAAGAAGCTGAATATCTAAGGGAGAAGCTTGAGGAATCTGTTCTAAATCGAGTAGGGCTATTCTTTCTGAAGCCGTTCTGAGACATTCGGTTTCAGCAACTGTAATTCTACGAAACAGTCGTCTTCTCTGAGGATTTCGGTTATCGTCTGATTGTCGCTCGTCACCAACTATCTTGACATTGATAAAATGCCACTGGTCTTGCTGATTGTTAGAAAAAACAAATAGGGCATAAGGATGATTTTTTAACAGTTGATTAACCACGGTACGCTCATCACTCACTAGTAATTGTCGAGACTGCAACCGTGCATAAATAACGTGAAAATCATTTCCTCCAGACGCCAACACAACTGGATCTTCTGCCAAGACTTGTGAAGCAGTATCCGTCCACCCCCGCCGAGACAGGGGTTGATTTTCTCGCTCGTAATTCAGTTCAGACCAAAATAACTGCTTGAGTGGGTTTAAACCCCGCAGCGAAGAAAGAAGATCTAGAATAGATTGCTGAAATTCCCGTTGGCGCATGATTATTGTCGATAGGGAAGCTGTTTAAATTGCCTCTTTCCAATGTAACTTAGTAGACTGATATCTGGCACACCTGGGTCAAGATACTCCAAATAACGGTAAGTGGGGAGGGGTCATAAAGCTTGATGGGTATATTCTATCGTTGAGCCGCCTTGCCCACTCTACATAGAACTAAGTTCACAAACAACCTCTCAACTCATGAACCCGCTGCCATTCTTCAGGCGTTACCTTATAATTCGTCCCATTCGGTACACGAATCACCCCCAAACTCTTCAACACCGCATCTTGTTTTAAAGAGTCCCGCAATAGGGGCTTCTCTAACAGTTTCGTCGTAAACCGAATACGGGCTTGCGGCTTGCTTCCCAAACGAGACTTATCAATCCAATAGCCAATATCCGGGACTTTATCCAACAGTTTAGGCGGTTCAATAATTTCCGCGATCGCATAAATCCCCGCATCCTGTCCGGCTTTCCAAATCAACACCCCATCACCCGCCGCCATATCCTTAGCGTAGCGAGTCACCAACCACGGCATTTGCACAAAATCGCCAATCGCATCAATAATCCGGTAATACTTGGGATTGCCTTGAAAAA